>CAZWME010000075.1:0-11960 GCA_964634515.1 uncultured Pirellulales bacterium
TTGATCACTTCTTTATAGTCTATATCAGATTTCTTTTGCTTGATTATTTCAAAATCGGTTTCTTCAAAAATCATTTGTTGTTCTAAATCCAATTTTTCCTTTATCAAAGGCAGGAATTCAGAGCTTATCTCATATCCGATGGAATTTCTCTCAAGTTTCTTAGCTGCCAAAGAAGTTGTACCGCTACCGAGAAATGGGTCAAGAACCGTATCATTTACAAAACTGAACATTTTGATTAGGCGCCTAGGCACCTCTTCAGGGAACATTGCCAAATGTTTATCTTGTTTTTCGCCTGGAATATTCCAGTGGCCTGTAAAAAAATGGTTCCATTCCTCTATTGTCATCTTTGATTTTTCTTTAATTTCTTTACTTACTCTTTGTGCGACACCGTGCTTTTTGAAAATCAAAATGAATTCATAATCAATCTTAAGAATACCATTTCTCGGAAAAGGAAATGAACCCATTATTGTTGCACCGCCAGTGGTATTGCAGGTTGTAACCTTTTGCCAAATAACCGCTCCCATATAATCAAAACCTATAGTTTCGCAAAACTTTATGATCTCGGTTCTTATAGGAATGACTTTGTATCTTCCGTAGTAAACAGAACGAGCAAATTGATCGCCGATATTCACGCATAGACGGCAACCTTTATTTAAGACCCTGTGGCATTCTTTCCAGGCAACATTCAAATTATTGATATAATCTTCGTAGCTATCATCAAAACCAATTTGGTTGCCATTTCCATAATCTTTGAGCTGCCAGTATGGGGGAGATGTAATAATCAAGTGTACGGATTCCTCGGGTACCTCCATCATACATCTGGAATCACCAATAATTATTTTATGATGTGTCATTATTTTATTAGCTCAGGAGTTTTTTCAGCAGTGCCCGCTGGAAGTGCAGGCGGTTCTCGGCCTGGTCGAACATAATCGAATTTTGCGATTCGACGACTTCATCAGTTATTTCAAGGCCGCGATAAGCCGGCAAGCAGTGCATAATCTTGACGTTGTCCGGCGCGGACTTTACTAATTCGGCGTTGACCTGAAAACCTGCAAAATCGGCCTGGCGTTTTTGCTTTTCATCCTCCTGTCCCATACTGACCCATGTATCAGTATAGATAATGTCTGCGTCAATAACAGCGGTGCCCGGGTCATTTGTTTGACGGACACAGTCGGCTGAAAGCTGGTTTGCTTTTTCTATTGATTCGGCATCGAGCTCGTAACCGGCTGGAGAGGCAACGAACATTTTCATGCCCAGCTTTGCGCAGGTAAAGGCCAGCGACCGGGCAACGTTGTTGCCGTCACCGATAAATGCGATTTTTTTGCCTTCGAAGTCATCACAATGTTCTTTGATAGTCAGCACATCAGCCATTGCCTGGCAGGGATGCGAGAAGTCCGTTAGGGCGTTTATTACCGGGACAGTTGCATATTCGGCCAGTTCAGTAACGGTGCTGTGCTCGAAGGTTCGTGCCATTATACCGGTAACATATCGACTCAGGACCCTTGCTATGTCTTTGACCGGCTCGCGCTTGCCGATGCCGCCGATATCTTCGGGCTTGACGTAGATCGCAGTACCGCCAAGGTCTGACATAGCTACCTGGAAGCTGATTCTGGTTCGCAGGCTCGGCTTCTCGAAAAGCATAGCTAAAGTTTTTCCCTTAAGGCATAAGTCCTCCCCTTTGCAGCTATATAAACTTTTGAGCCGGGTGCTTAACCGCAGCAGCTCTTTTAGCAGGTCTTTCGGGCAATCTTCTATGGAGAGAAAATGTTTCATTATTCACCATCCTTCAAAGCACTATCAAGAATTTCAATCGCCTGGTCGATTTGGTCTTTAGTGGCAATCATTGGTGGCATAAACCGCAGGACAGTATTATTAGTGCAGTTTATTCGTACGCCCATCTCCAGGCATTTATCAACTATCTCTTTACCCTGACCGTTCAGTTGAACGCCAATCATCAGGCCGATGCCGCGGACACTGTCTATAATAGAATGTTTTTGTTTCAATTGTTCGAGTTTGTCTTTAATATATTGCCCCAGCTCAGCGGCATTTTCCAGAAGATTATCTTCTTCTACTGCTTTAATGACCGACACACCGGCCGCGCAGGCCAGACAATTACCACCGAATGTTGAAGCGTGTTTACCGGGCACTAGCGAGGCGGCAATTTCTTCCCTGGCCATCATAGCTCCAATGGCAACACCGCCGCCAAGTGCCTTTGCCATCGTTATAATATCAGGCTCGACATCGAAATGCTGGTATCCGAACCATTTTCCGGTTCTGCCCATACCAGTCTGGACCTCATCTAAAATCATCACCGCACCATTTTCATCGCAGAGCCGGCGAATTGCCTGAAGGTATTCGGCGGTAGCAACGTTTATTCCACCCTCACCCTGAATGGGCTCAACTAAAACGGCCGCTACTTCGTCACTGAAAGCCGATTCCAGTGCTGAAATATCATTAAACGGTACGTAAACAAAGCCCGGCAGTAACGGCAGGAAGCCTTCGTGATACTTCGGCTGAGCGGTTGCGGTAACCGTGGCGAAGGTTCGTCCGTGGAAGCTGCCCTCGGCGGTGATGAATTTATATTTTTCCTGCGAGGTGTGCAGACGTGCCAGTTTCAATGCGGCCTCATTAGCCTCGGCGCCACTGTTGCAAAAGAAACACTTGCCGCCGAAGGCCCGTTCGCTTAATAGTTTGGCTAATTCACCCTGCTGCTCGGAATAGAAGGTATTATCTATGTGCAGAAGCTCGCCGGCCTGTTTGCGTAATGCATCAACCACCCTGGGATGACAGTGCCCTATCGCGCTGACTGCCCAGCCGGGGAACATATCCAGTATCTTATGGCCATCAGCGTCATACATGTAGCAACCTTCGCCTTTGACGATAACGCGAGGAAGCCGGCCGTAATTAGCGATAACATATTTATTAAACAATTCAATTGTCTCCTGTGTAGTCATAATTTGAATCTCACCTATTGTGCTTCGTTGATAAAAGCACTGTTTCTAATTCTCAATTCCTGATTATTTCTGTCCCGATACCTTTAGCTGTATAGATTTCGAGCAATAGCGAATGGGCGATTCGCCCATCGATAATATGTGCCTTTTTCACACCTGCGTCCAGTGCTGTCAGGCAGGCCTCGACCTTCGGGAACATTGCGTCGGTGATAATACCTTCATCTATCATTTCCTTAATTTGTGTTTCATTCAGGCTCGAAACCCAACTGTCCGGATCGTCGATATTGGTTCGTATCCCGTGTGTATCGCTTACGACGACAAGCTTTTCGGCACGGACTTCAGCGGCGACTTTGCCCGCGGCGCTGTCGGCGTTTACATTAAGCTTTCCGCCTGCCTTATCTTTGGCGACCGAGGCGATGACCGGTATAGTCCCGTCTGAGCAAAGTTTTGTTAACAATTGTCCGTTTACATTCGTAACTTTTCCGACCTGTCCGAGGTCAAGCTTTCGGCCATCTTCGCCGGTTAGTCTAAGCAGCTCGGCAAACAATACACAACTGCTCAGCGAATGCAGTCCCATCGGATCGCATCCTGACTCGGTAAGCATCCCGCAGATTGGAGTATTAATATCATGCACGAGTGTATGCTCTGCAATTGTCAGGGTCCGCTGGTCTGTATATCGCCGGCCCTGCACCCATACGGCCTCAAGGCCCGCTTTTTTCATCGCTCTCGTAATGGCCTTTCCACCCCCGTGAACGATGATTGGGTGTATCCCGACCGTTGCCATAAAGGCGATGTCGTTCAGCAGCTTTTTTTGCAGGGCGGTATCGTCGAGGATGCTCCCGCCGAGCTTGACGACCACAATCCGCCCGCGGAACTGACGGATATACTCCATCGCCTCAATCAATGCACCAGCTTTTGCAATAGCTTTTTCCACCTGCTGCGATTCCTTACAAACAATACTTTAACGAAAGAAGAAGTGTATGAATGCAAGGGCGATTCGTCAAGCGATATTTGTATGTTATTACTGCAAAAGGCGAAGATGTTTCGATTAAAAAAGCCTGCTGCTATCGAGCAGGAATGTAACGGGGCCGTCATTGATGCTGCTGACTTGCATGTACTCGCCGAATGCCCCTTTTTCGACTGCCGTGCCCTGTTCGGTAATCATCTCGATGACTTTTTCGTAAAGCTGCTGGGCCGATTCCGGACCGGCCGCGGCGTCAAAGCCGGGACGACGACCCCTTCGGCAATCGCCGTGAAGGGTAAAATTGCTGACCAGCAAAATCGCCCCGCCAACGTCCTGCATGCTTCGATTCATTTTGCCGGCCTCGTCTGCGAAGATACGCAGATTCACCAGCTTATCGGCCATAAACTGTGCGTCCTTTGCGGTGTCTTCTTTACCGACGCCGAGATAAACCAACAGGCCCTTTTCTATTTTGCCGACTTGCCGGCCTTCTACCGTAACCTTGGTCTGCAAGACTCGTTGTATTACTGCTCTCATATTTTTTTCCAGCTTAAAACCACGGCGTTGAGGCTGCTCTTCGAATATGCAGCTCATCTATGACGGCGTTGCCTTTATGTGTTACAAGGTAGAGAACCAGTTCGGCAATTTCTTCGGGGTGTATCAGCTCATCCTTTTTAATATCCGGCCGAACCGAACCTACCATTTCGGTATCCACACCGCCGGGACATAGTAAATGAACACGAATGTTCGAGCCTTTAAGCTCCTCAGCCAACGATATTGTCATCCCACGAAGGGCATGCTTGGAGGATGTATAGGCACTTTGAAGCGGATAACCTTTTACGCCTACGACCGACGCAATGTTGATGATGTGTCCCGCTTGTGATTTTTTTAACAACGGCAGGGCTTCTCTGCAAAGGATAAACGGTGCACGTGCATTTATGTTAATACAGCGCTGCCAGTCTTCGGTGGCGGTATGCTCTAATTTTGCCGAGTGAGTGACGCCTGCGTTATTGATGAGAATATCGAGCCGGCTGAACTTTTCATTGGTTATTTCAACGAGGTTCTTGATGGATTTTTCTTCGGTCAGCTCGGTAACGACAATCTCCGATTTTCCGCCTGCTTTGGTTACCTTCTCAGCGGTCTCCCGCAATTTCTCGGTTGAGCGTGCAGCTAAGACAACCGTTGCGGCCTCTTGTGCCAAAGCAATGCTGATGGCTCTGCCAATACCCCTGCTGGCCCCTGTTACTATTGCGACTTTTGAAGTTAATTGCTTTGACATCCTTGTCAGCGCCGCCGCCGGATTCTTTGATTGCCCTGCTGATACCCGCCTGTCGTGCCTCCTCTTGTTGTTTGTCCTCTGTTGTAAAGGCTGTCTTGTTGAGATCTTCCCCCCATGCGCGGGTCCTGGGTCCGTTGCGTTTGCTGCAGTTCCTGCATTTTGAGCAGGAAGGCATCGAGCCGCATTTTTCGGGCCAGCAACATTCCATCAATTGCGGCGGTGGTCTTTTTCGCTGCTTCTTCAACAGCAACATCTCTTATGGCAATAACCTCTAACTGGATTTGCTCGTTCACTGCACTGGCAAGGTCTGTTTTATTATCAAAGCTTGCCTGCAGCCATTGACGTGACTCGTTTTCAGCTTCCCTGTCAACCGGCTGAGCTGTTTGCTGAGATGGTGCCCTTGTTGTGCCCGGGTATCTGCTCGATGTGCTGCTGCGACCGTAGGGGTCTGAAGAACTTCTTCCATATCCACCAGATCTACCAGATCTACCATAGCCACTAGAGCTACCAGAGCCTCCATAGCTATCGTATTGTTCGTTTTGTGAACCGTATCCTCCTCTTGTTGAACCTCTTGTAGAAGTCCGACCTCGACCACGAGTGCGGCCTGACATTTGCTGTGTTTGTCTCTGCTCTCTTCTCAGAGCCATAAGCTCTTTGCTGATTGCTTTGAAACGTTCCTGTCTTAATTTCACTGTGCTGTCGATTGCTTCTGTTGTTTTTTGAGCTTTTTCACTGTCAGAAACTGTTCGTATTACATTCATCTCATATTCGAATTGCTTTCGCACATTACTCAATAACATAGTTCTGTTATCGTATCTTGTCTGCTCCCATTGACGCGTTTCATTTTTGCTTTTGACGGCCAAATCATCCAATGCCTTCTGAAGTCCGGTAAAGGTCTTGATCCTGGCTTTAATCTCGTTCGGGTCGGCAAGTATATCCACCTGAACGGGCTGAGCGGCGGCTCTGGAGCCTCTTGTGTATCTTGTGCTTCTGGATGGTACATTTGTCTGTTCCTGATTAGACGAATATGAATTTGCCTCTCCCCGGTAATAGCCGTCCCCCATCATGTCCATGCTCTGGAAGGTCGGTTCTGTGGCGCCGTTTTTAACCAGGATATCAATGATTTCTGTATTATTTTTCTTTTTTGCTATCGTAAGAGCGTTCTCTCTACCGGCCATAATACTGACATCGGCCCCCTTTGAAATTAACAGCTCCACTATCTCTTTTTGGCCGGTACTTGCTGCAACGTGCAGGGGTGTCAGCCCGCGATTGTTCTTTGCATTCAGATTAGCGCCTTTATTAATAAGCAGTTCAGCGACTTCCTTCCGGCGGTTCAGTACCGCCAAATGCAACGGTGTAAATCTACTCCGGTTCAGTAAATTTATATTTGTGCCCTGTGAAAGCAGTGACTGGACCTGGGCAATATCACCGGTGGCTGCCGCCTCGTGTATTGTTTTGTTTGATGTTTCGCCTTGCGGTGCGGTAAAGTTTCTCCTTCCTTCCTCCGGGCCTCTACGACCATATGGCCCTCCTTCCCTGCCCCTGCGCGGCTGTCTTTGCGCTGTTTGCGTTTGTTCAAGCGGCCAGAAGACCTGGTCGCCGCCTTCATCACCGGCGCCCCATTTGCTGTACTGGCCGCCGTCATCATCGTAGTCCTCACCAAAACTGTACAGTGTAAAACCCTCTCTTGTTTGCTTATAGACCAGAGGCTTATTACTGAACAGGTCTTTCGGCACCTCCTTTATATAGCCGGCCGATACAAGCTGTTGAAGCTCTCTTGGGTATGAATCGCTGCCTGCATTATATCGCAGTATTGCAAGCGTCGTTATTAAAGCATCTTCATCTGTCCTGATTCGATGTTCAATCAATATTATTCGAGGAATTCCAGCCCCAGCCGTTTCAATTAAAGGATTTTGCACGATTTTTGTTTCATTCTTTAATTGCATAGGAGTTTTTGCCGCGGTTGTATCATAATATTCAAGTGTGCTTTTTAGATATGGTTTAAGGCCGCCGTATTGAGGGTCTGTTTCGATTTGTTCCGGTAGAAATATTTTCTCGCTGCGAATATCAAACGGTTCACGGTAATCTGCTACAAGCTGCTGAAATCTATCCTCCAGGCTTTTCATGGAATTGGTATCAAGCATTTGTTTATCAAGCATTTTATACACAGTTCCAATAGGCACGGCCTTTACAGCAATTCCCACTAATTTTTCTACCAATGTCTTCGGCCCTACTGACATTTGTGCGCCAATTGTATATAGTGTCTCTATATCATTGAGGGCGCTCGTTATATTACCATCTTCGGCCGATAACATAGCTCGACTCTGCAGAGCAAAAGCTAATTTCCTTATCGTCTTTAAGCTGGGTCTTTCAGTTGTATGTAATTTTTCGCCGGTATAGTTGAGCCAGTAGTATGGCTTCTGGCTGGCAAGCTGCAATTGCTCAAGTGCCCCGCTGTTATCCTGCACCCATTTTTTTAGCAACATATGTTCTTGAGCAGGATACTCTTTTGGCCATTTACTTGGTGATACCCTTAAGCCCTCGGGCTCATCGATAAAAAGTAAGATTGCCTTTTGGTAGTAAATTGCTGCGTTATCGCTTTCGGGTCGTCCGGCCATTCCGATTTTATTAAGCTCGGTGACATAATTAGTTTTGGCCATAGCGGCATCCTCACTGTCCGGATTGACAAGCTCTTTCTGCACTGTTAGAACATCGGTAATCTGGTTTAAGCCGGCAGATTTGGAAATACTGCTGAAAGAGGCGAACAAAAATAAAACCAACATTGAAATAATTAGTCGTTTCATAATATATCCTCCGAAACAGGATGAATGCACACCGCAAACAAAAAACTTTCTCAATAATTACTTATTTAACATAAATACATAAAAACACTCTTATTATAATTATACAACAAATTGTTGAAATTCTAACGAAAAATTATAGAAAATCGGCTTTTTTACGGTTCTTTTTAAGGCCTTTTTTCGACAGGCCAGAAGACATGGTCGCCGCCTTGTTCGCTATAACCCGATTTGCTGTACTTTCCGCCATCGTCAGCGAAATCGCCCCCTAAACTGTATAGTATAAAACCTTGCTGTGTTCGCTTATAGACAAGAGGCTTATTGCTGAATGGATCTTTCGGCAGTTTTTTGAGATAGCCAGTCATTATAAGCTGCGACAGTGTTTCAGGATAGTCGTTTTTATCGTTGTGGTATCTAATAATTGAAAGCGTAGTTATCAAAGCTTGTATCTCCGTCCTGCTGAGAAATTCGACTGCTGTCGACCAGGCAATCGCAGGTGCAATATTTTCAATCCAAAGGTTTGTCTTAGCTGAAAGAGTTGCTTTGTCATTGCGTAATTTCCACGGTGTTCTTGCAGCGACCATGTCACAGTATTCAAGTGTGCTTTTTAAATGCATCTTGAGGTTGGTGTAATCTGTTTCAACTTTCTCCCGCATAATAATTTTTTCGCCCCGAATATCAATTGACTCATTGTAGTCTGTTGCAAGCTGTTTAAATCTATCCTCCAAACTTTTCATCGAAGCTGCATCAAGCATTTTTCTATCGAGGAAATTAAACGCCGCCCTGGCGGATAAACCCTTTATCGCAATTCCCACCCTTTTGTCCACTGCAAGGTTCGGTCCTGATGCAATGTGTGCTCCAAATTTATAAAGTGTAACTATATCGTTGATATTACTATTGATATTGGGACTTTCAGGTAGTAGAAAAACACGTGCCTGCAAAACAAAAGCTAATTCTATTATTTGTTGTAAGTGCGGATTAACGTCAAGTTTTGGGCCTGTTTTTGTAAACCAGCAGTATGGCTTATTGCTGCCAAGCTGTAATTGCTCAAGTGCCATGCTGTTATCCTGCACCCATTTTCTTAACGATGTTTGCTCTTGTGCTGTAAGCTCATCGGGCAATCTCTTTGTTTTTTCATTTAGTTCCTCCGGCTCTTTTTTTTAAAGCTCTATTGCCTTTAGATAGTATGGAGCTGCGTTATAACTTTCAGGCCGCCCTGCTACTGCTATTTCATTTAACTCGTTGATAAATTTGCTTGTGGGAGTTACGGCTTCATTGTTTTCTGTTCCTGTTGACTTCTGTTCAGAGATGGCACCCGGCAAAAGTTCTTTGATGTCTGTTTCAAAAACAGCTTTGTCTCGATAGCCTACATATATACGCTGAATCTTTCCGGCTGTATCTATAACGAAGGTTGTAGGTATGCTTCTAATATTACCGTATGCTTTTACGACCTGATTGTCCGCCATCAGTATTGGATAATTAATCTTGTATTTTCTTTCAAAAGCCTTTACAATACTGATGCCTTGACGATCTACGGAAATGCCTAATATAGCAAGTCCCTGATTCTTATATTCCTTGTAAAGTTCAATAAAATGAGGAATCTCCTTAACGCAGGGAGGACACCAGGTCGCCCAGAAGTCCAGTATAACCATCTTGCCCTTGAAGTCTGACAAGCTTACATTGGTACCGTTCAAATCAAGTAGTTTGAAAGGAGGAGCCGGTTTGTTTATAATATTATTTTCGGAGGCAAAGGTTGTGTTTATAATGAAAGAGGAAAGAAACAAAAAAATTGAAAATGTGATAATAAGTTGCTTCATAGTATGTCCTTCGTAAAGATTAAAAAATAATGATGTGAAATCAGCTTTATGTTAGATATATACATAACATAGACGCAGTATCATACTCTTATACATCATTACAATATTTATACATGAAATGTTTTGTATTTTGGATTATTAGTATCAAAAACAATATTTTATACGATTTTTTTAGACCTCTTCTCTACAGGCAATGCCTATTCTTTCTGTTATGTTGTCGAATTCGTCAAGTGAGTAAAATTCGATTATTATCCTGCCTCTTTGTCCATTTTTCCGGGTATCAATATTTACCTTTGTTGCGAGCTGGCTGCTAAGCTTCCTTTCCAGGTCCAGTATGTGTGGGGGTTTTGTACGAACAGTTGTTTTTGCCTGGCTGGTACCTGTAATATATTTTCTAACAAGTCTTTCAACCTCGCGTACACTTAGCCGGCCTACTAATGCTCGGTTTGCAAGTTTTCTCTGCAGATCATCGGTAGGAAGAGCAAGTATTGCGCGGGCGTGGCCCATAGTTAACTGCCCATCAGATAACATTTGCTTTATTTCCTGTGGTAAGCCTAATAAACGTATATAGTTAGCTATTACGGAACGATCTTCGCCAAGTCTTTCAGCGGCTTGTGACTGTGTTATTGAGAATGTGCTAAGATAATCCTGATAGGCCTTTGCCCGCTCAATGGGATTCAAGCCTACTCGGTGTATGTTCTCGACCAACGACCATTCGAGTAATTGTTTGTCACTGGCAGAACGAACCAGGGCAGGTATGGTTGTCATTGATGCTAATTGAGCAGCACGAAACCTTCGTTCACCGGCTATTAGCTGATATTTAGAGCCGGAAGGGCGGACAATTATAGGTTGGATAATTCCGTTTGCTTTGATAGACTCTGCTAAATCCGATAAATCCTGATCATTCCAAACTGTTCGCGGTTGATAGGGATTAGGCGATATAGATTCAATTTTGAGTTCCTGAAGGGAATTGTGTAACTCTTTATCAGGTGGGATGTTAGAGTCATTTGTGGAGGCGGATGATGTTTCTGTTGGCTCCATACGTAATGAGGTTATCGGACCAAGAAGTGATTGAAGGCCCCTGCCGAGATGTTTTGTTTTTTCTTTTTTGGACATATAAATGCTCCTTCATCAAATATGTTTTTGAATAACTGTTTAGCTTTATGATCTATTATGATATTTGCAAAATGACACAAATAATATTTCGGGATTTTTAATGGAAAATCTGTAACTTTGCCAGAAAAAAATTGAAAAAAGTTTCACGTGAAACTTATAAAAAAATTAGAAAATGTAGTAAGAGCACGAGAAAAGAAGTTAATGTGTTATATTGCTAAATTATTTTTTTGTACTATTAAATCTATAAAAAAAGAAAAAATGATGCTAAGAAAGTAATTAATTGATCGTTGTAAAGATATGCATATTGTTATTATTGGTAATAAAAATATGATAAATAAAAGGCGAAAGTTTATGAGAAAATTTAGTAAAGGAATAACAATTGTTTGAATTGAAAAAGAAGTGTAAGTGTTGAAAAGAGATTAAATAAATATGAAATATGAATTAGAATGATGAATCGATACTTTTGATAACAGGTAAAAGAAAATAAATGATTAAATCTATTATGGAGTTGAGTATAACAATTATACATTGAACTTTGTCTTAATTAGCAGGATTATATACAAAGTTCGAATTGTTTCACGTGAAACATCAGAAAAAGAGTTCTTCCGAATCATGAGTTGGTGAACCTGGAAGATCAGGTTTATTGGGTGGATTGGAGAAAAATCGTTTGGTCAGAAGCTCAAATTTGGGTTGCTGGGGTGTAATATGTACCAATGGGTCACCGAACAATTTTTCTCGTTCATCCGAAACGACGATTGTACCTACCCATTTCCCGGAAGAGCCAGAAAAAGGAATAAACTAAAGTAGTGGTATGTAATACGATAAAAGTGAGCTGATTTTCAGGAGAGATTAATGGGTTGCTATTAACAAGTAGTCCACAAAGAAGATATAACAATTCGAGTCTCGCTTTATTCTAATATCCATTAAAAAAAATATAAATACATAGTAGGGGGGTAAAAAAGGTAAAGTGAAACAAATATAAGAAAGTGCTATTGAACAAATTATTTATTGCATAAATTTAGAGTATAAAAGCGAGTA
>CAZWME010000076.1:0-11944 GCA_964634515.1 uncultured Pirellulales bacterium
TTACCTGTTCAATATCGAGAGTGAGCATCTCTTCGGGAGGATTGACTTTGTCAATATCATTCCAGCTTTTTACCAGTGGCTCTTTGACTTGGCCGATAATTCCGCTTTGCTTGTTTTCAAAAACACAGCCCCATTCGTCAATAAATGTGCCAATCCCGCACTGTTCGCCAATGGTCTTCGGCTGTTGAACATATACAGCCGGGGCACTTACAATGTCATCGGGGAAATCTTTTTGAATTTGTGTCACCTGTTGTGCATAATGCTCATTAGCCCAGGGTAAAAGCCATAGTTGACGAGGTATTCTTGATGTCCTATTGAACTCTAATGTTTTGTAAACTAATTCTCTTGATGTCATAAACATTTCTCACTAAAATGCCCGCAGTCTATAATAACAAAAGTTGTTCAATTATCATAGGCCGAGATATATCACTTGTCGGTTATCGTGACACAAAAGTCAGGTTGTACAAAGAAATTGCATGAAACTTAAAATTTTTACAATGCTTCTATTATCTATAATGGTATCAGCTTCCTGCTATCGGTCTGCTAAGACAAAAAATGGCCCAAAAGATAAAGTGCCCGAAGTAAAGGAGTCTCATGAAAGCATGGAAATAACTGAAACGCAAATTACGTTTGAGACCAAAAACCACGATTTAGACAATAATGATAATTTTTCACCGGATGACCGGTGGCTGGTATATGATACACGTTGTGAAAGTGGAATAGGAGCAAACTCGAGTATTGAGAAAGTGAACGTGAAAACCGGCGAGACGGTAGTTTTGTATGAAGTCCCGAATCAAACCGAATACGGACCAGGAGTGGGAGCGGCAAGTTTTAGCCCGGCAGAAAACAAGGTGGTTTTCATACACGGCCTTATGAATTGCAATGCCGAACGACCCTATTGCCACTGGCGACGCACGGCAGTAGCAGTGGATGAATCCCAGCCGCGAAAACCCATCTTTATGGATGCACGTGATGTAACAGCTCCATTTACACCCGGTGCACTGAGAGGCGGCACACACCGTCACGAATGGAGCGCAGATGGACAATGGCTCGGCTTCACCTATAACGATGCAATTATGGCAGCTATAGAAAAGCGAACCGGTGAACCTGTGAATTTGCGTACCATTGGGGTAGCTACGTCCCTTGGAACCGTCAAAGTCGATAATGACGCCGAAGGAGAAAACAATGATGGTCTATGGTTTTCGGCGCTGGTTGTTAAGGTCGTTCCCAAACCCAGGCCCAACTCGGATGAGATAAGCCGCGCTTTTAATGATAGCTGGATTGGAACGAAGGGCTATAGTAAGACGAACGGGACATGGCAAAGAGCAAGAGCTTTTCTTGGAAATGTCCGTAATAAACATGGAGAAGAAGTTGCGGAAGTTTTTGTGGTGGATATTCCTGACAGAATTGATATACCGGGCGATGAAGGGCCATTAGAAGGAACGGAGACCAGCTTCCCGATGCCGCCCAAAGGTTCAAAGCAAAGACGACTGACCCGAACTGCAGATTCAAAATATCCCGGATGTAGTATGATAGTTCGATCTTCACCGGACGGAAACCTCATTAGCTATCTTGCTAAAGATGATAATGATATCGCGCAGGTCTTTTTCATATCACCCTTAGACGGAAAGCCGGTGCAAGTTACATATCATGTTTCGCCGGTACAAAGCGGTGCACGCTGGAATCCGAATGGTAAGGAGATTTGCTATGTGTGTGACAACAGTATCTATATCTGCGATGTCAGAGACGGCACTTCTTTCGGAAGAACAAAGCGGATGACTGTAAAAAACGATGAAACGCCGGTATGTCCAGTTTGGTCTCATGATGGTAAAACTATTGCGTTTAACAGAGATGTGTATGACGGTCAAGAAGCGCATAGGCAGATATTTTTGTTGAAATTGTAATCTAACTGTCAGGTTGTAATGATTGACTTCTTCGGAAATATGATGATAGGAGTGACGTATGGATCTTCACTGGCTTGATATTGGCACGTTATCTGCTTACCTGGCGGGGATAATCGCAATGGGCATATACTTTTCCAGGAAGAACACGAGCACGGAAGAGTATTTCGTGGGAGGCCGGTCATTCACCGGCTGGGTTGTGGGATTCAGTTTAGTTGGCACCTCAATCAGTTCCATTACTTTCCTTGCCTTTCCCGCGGATGCCTTCAAAACCGCCTGGCTTCGGTTCCTTCCGAACTTAATGCTGCCTGTAGGGATAGTTATCGCATCATACATATATCTGCCCTTCTTTCGCCGGGGCAAGATTACATCTGCCTATCAGTACCTTGAAGGTCGTTTCGGGCCATCCATCCGGGTCTATGGGGCTGTAGCCTTTATCATTACGCAATTAGTGCGGGTAAGTATGATCTTGTATCTTCTTTCGCTTGTGCTGCACGAAATGCTGGGTCTAAGCCCAACAATGTGTATTCTGGTTGGAGGAATATTTGTTGCAGTGTACACTATCATTGGTGGAATTGATGCGGTCATCTGGACAGACGTTATCCAGACGATTGTCCTAACGCTTGGTAGTGTGCTGTGTCTGGCGATTATCATACACGCATTGCCCGGTGGCCTGGGACAGATATTCTCGGTAGCGGCAGCCGAAAATAAATTTGCCCTTGCAGAATTGGCCGATGGTAAGCTCAATCCCGTACCGTGGGGTTTTTCGCTGGAACGCAAGACAGTGATGATGATGTTTTGCCTCGGGCTGATAACCTGGCTGTCCGAGTACAGCACCAATCAGAACACAGTTCAGCGATACTGCGCTTCGAAGAATGCCCGCGAAGCTCGTAAGGCTATGTGGGTATGTGTCTGTGTCAGCCTGCCGATTTGGACTTTCTACATGTTCCTGGGAACGAGCTTGTTTGTGTTCTTCAAGGTCTTTCCAACTGCCGAGACCGGGGAGATGTTGACAGGCGTGCGAAAGGCCGAACAGGTTCTGCCCTTTTTCATAATGAATTATCTGCCACCCGGTGTTACGGGGCTGGTAATTGCAGCAGCTCTTGCAGCAGCGATGTCGTCATTAGACTCGATCATCAATGCGGTTGCCACCGTCGGCATCGTGGATATCTATCGTCGCCACCTTGTTAAGGGTCGTGATGACCGGCACTACCTGAAAGTAGCATGGATATTTGCCAGCGTCGCGGCGGCAATAATGATATGCGGGGCCATTCTCCTGGCGAAGAGCGATACCAAAACGTTACAGGACACAGCAACAATACTGGCCTCCTTATTCGGTGGAGGGCTGCTGGGAATGTATATGTTGGGTTTTTTGACTAATAAGGGTGATGCTCGTGCCGTTGGATTCGGGATTGGTGCCACAATTCTGTTCACTTGCTGGACAATGCTGTCGAGCAGGCAATTACTCCCGAAAGCATTAGAAGTCCCGTTCGATTTGTATTATACGATTATCCTTGGTAACATCGTGATGTTTGTCGTCGGTTTTATCGCCGGAATACTGCTGCCGAAGAAGCAACGGGACCTAACGAACCTGACAGTGTGGAAACAGGACGGCACACCTTTGGAATGATGATTGTCATTTGAGAGCTTCCAGAAATGCACAGAAAAGAACAGTCAAACCATCTTGTAGAGAAAGGCACAAGTGCCGTTCATGATCTTGCCGGCGGTGTGTGGCCGGTGATGCTGACTGCATTTACCCACGATAAAGAAATCGACTGGGACGGTGTGGACCGATTGACCGACTGGTACATTGCTTCGGGCGTCGCGGGATTGTTTGCCGTTTGTGGGTCGAGCGAGATGCGTGAGCTAAGCGCCGAAGAACGCCTTGCATTAGCCGAACGGGTCGTTAAGCGTTCGAATGAGCGAGTACAGGTAATAGCAACAGGTACCTTTGGGGGTACAATTGAAGAACAGGCCGTTTTCGTGCAGAGAATGGCCGACACTGGTATCGTTGCCGTAGTGTGTCTGGTCAACGAGCTTGCCGGCCAAGACCAGACGGATGAAATCTGGAAAGCCAATGTCGAGGAATTGCTGGAGAAGACCGGAGAGATTCCACTGGGACTATACGAGTGCCCAGCGCCATATCATAGACTACTGGCACCCCAACTTCTGGCCTGGATTGCGTCAACAAGGCGATTTCTCTGGCTGAAAGAAACATCGGAACAACTTGATTTGATCAGAAAGAAGATAGCGGCGGTGCAAGGTACACGTCTTCGCTTCTACAATGCCAACACCGTAACGCTGCTGCAGAGTCTGCACCTGGGCGGTAATGGATTCAGCGGTATCGCAGCCAATTTCTGTCCGGCTTTGTTCGTTTGGCTATGCAGGCATTTTGAAGAACATCCGCAAATGGCTGAGCGTCTTCAACGGTTCTTAAGCATCGCCGGGGCACTAAAGGGATACAAATATCCGGTAGCTGCAAAGCAATTCCTGGCACTTTCAGGTATGGAAATTGGCACGACCTGCCGAGTACTCGATCACGAGTTCAGTAACAACGAAATCGGCATGCTTCTGGCACTGCGACAGGAGATACAGGCATGGCAGAAGGAGTTGGGGCTGCCCGAAGTTTCATACTGATACCATATAGAGGCAGCGGCTATACTGGCATCAGAAAAAAGAGACAACAAAATATCTGAAGCCCCGGTGAATTCTATCAACGTGAGAGTTATTGGTCCAATAGTACTTCACATGTTACTATCTTCTTATGACCGAATTGAATCGAAATGCTGTTATCATTAACAGGTAGTTTTTTCTTTCTCTCTTCATTCATATTAGTCAACCATGCCTCTTTTACCGAGCGGAAAAACCTTATGTTTGCACTAATATCTTTCAAGGTCGGGTTAAACATACGCAGCACAAGCGTATCCCGACGCTCACACTTCTTAAGAGCACTTAGGACAATTTCTTTCGGTCCAATTTCGATGAAACTCATCTGTTTTGGCAAATCACCTCCTCCCCTGCCTGCCTGGGCAGTTTCCAAAGGCAAATTGAACTTTTCGGCCTCACGATACACATTACCTTCTTCCCAATTTCCGGCATGCGGCATAACAGCATAGCGCCATTGATGCGAGCCAATTGATTGTGCCAGTTCCATCCAGGGATATACATCCCACTGGTCGATGACCGGTGATTGCATTGCGGTAAAACAGCGTAACAATGTAATACAGAGAGTTCGCCGGTCATCGTCAACCGCCTCGAACTCACGTATGCCATCGTTGATAATAGCCAACCCCTGCTTTCCATCGCTGATGTCAACGAAGCGGTGCATAGGATATTGTGGGTTTGGTTTACCATAGTAAAGACTATCAGATGATCGGTCAATCGGCCGTTCAATAACATCAAAAGCTGCTTCGGCGGCTGAAACGGCAGCTTTTACGTCGGTAGGAAAGCAGATACGTACCCGATGCTGCTTTGCCTGATTATCCAATTTGGTCATAACTTCGAGCCAGCGCTGTCCTTTCCGCAAAGTAAATGTGGATTCGATGGGCATATCAATGACCATCTTACTGCGGCGACAATTTCCTTTATCTGCCTCAAGGCCATCCGGAATGGTCATCAAATGCTTCACTCGATAGCGAGTGAGAAAATCGCTTGTTTGAAGATGCTCGATTGTTGCTTCCGTTCCCAGCGTTGTTATGATTTCATCATGCTCTGGCGATATATGTACCCAGGGATGACCGCTCTCACCACCATCCTCAAAATAGTGCTGGTTTTTGAATTCCCGTCCGGTACTTTTTTCCAGGATATCCAGGGTGCCATCGGTATTTATCTCCACTTTTAGAAATTCGTTCTCCATTATAGGAACATCTTTACGGCCGCCAATATCCTGGGCCGACTTGCCCAAATCTGCTTTTTCTCGTTTAAGGTGATAGGTCTTGTATCCAAAAGCCGGAATGTCTTTTAATTGAGTATGAAGTGTTACCCGCTGCGAGCGCTGCTGCAGTGAGATATCTTGTAAATTGCGGACAAGAGTGCCAAACGGTTTTCGTTTTGTCTCCGCATAAGGGACGATATTGCCGTCAGGTTCTCGGATTGAAAATCCCTCGAATCCGCACTTGTCAGGCAAATCCACTAACAATGTTACAACCTCACTGCGTTGATATGGGGAGGGATTAAATACAGTGATCACTGCTTCATGTACGTCAATATCTTTATTGTTAATACGCTTCTGAATTGCAGACATTCCGCGTCTCATGACTCCCCGGGAAATAATGGTCGCTTGATCGAATCGATATATCATATCTTTTTCCATCTGGTCTATGCCCGCGCCACAGATGGTATCATGAGGATGGTTTTGCAGCAAATACTGCCAGGCTAAATCCATAGCTGATTTCATGTATTGACCGCCGATTAGCCAGCCGAATGTAGAAAATGGTTCTGCCCAGCGCTGAATGGCGGTCTCGGTAAGAGCATTTCGCCGTTTTATTCGTGGGCGGCTGGAGATAACATCGCCGAACAGGTGTGTCCACTTGCCCGTTGCGCCAGGGTCTCTGCTTTCACCTCTAATGACGTAGGGCTCATTAAGCTCCTTCTCCATCTCACGCATAAAGTTCTCCAGTGAGTCCTGAACGATCTCGTGTCCCATCTCCGCAAGGATGGGGCGGCAGGCATCAATCAGATGCTGTTCTTCGGTGTCTGGAGACGATGTATCAAAACCCTGCATGCAAGCAATGTGACTGGTACTGTAGTGCCGGCCCTCATCAGTAATCAGCTTTTTTAATTGTTTGGACAATACATTTTCATTCCACTGTTTGTCGTGAGGGTCTAAAACGTAGTAATGGGCGTTAGGATGACGTATACTGCATAGGCGAAATGGCAGCGCACCACGATCCCAGTCATACCACCATTCGTCGCGACTCATTCCATAGCGGACCATGCGATATATATAGAAATAGTAGCTGAAACGAGACAAGGCCCCGAAACGACAACCGGTAACTCGTGAACCATCCGGTGCTTCCATTATGAATTCAGATCTGGGTGTGTTAATGCCGCGATAAAAAATGATGGTATCGATATCAAATCCCCGGTAAATCTGCGGCATTTGCGATGTCTGTCCGTACGAGAAAGGTGTATAGCCAATCTTGCTCACCTTTCCCCATTTGTCTGCAAGCCGGTGTCCCACAACCAGATTACGCACCAGCGATTCGCCGTTAACGATATATTCCTCCGGCAGCGAATACCAGGGACCAACAATGAGCCGGCCCGCCTTGACATGTTTTTTGACCTGTTCTTCTCTTTCCGGACGAAGTTTCAAATAATCCTCAACAGCGATTGTCTGTGAATCCAGTAAAAATGAGTGGAATTCCGGATTCTTGTCTAACACCTCTAAAAGATCATCCATAAATTCCAGCAATAGTAACCGAGTCTCCTGAAAAGGATAAACCCACTCACGGTCCCAGTGAGTGTTGGAGATAACGTGGAGTTTGTAATTGACATTAGTTTGATTCATAGTTTGTTTACTACTCATTCTGCCTTCCAATTAGATAATTCATATTTTTCATATACTTTATCATATGAGCTGAGCCTTTGCGAGATGAGATTCGTACAAATGCAGAGCAATTGAACAAGGATAACGGTTTGGAAATTGGATTTCTTCACAGGAAGAATTTCTGCAAATGTTTTCTGCAAAGACTAAACTTGCAAAATATTCTCGATTGTGCTATTTCTCTGATATATGCAAGGCCGGTGGAAAGCGCATTTCGCAATTTCGGCGTTGTACATAAGTGTGTTCAGGGTAGATTTTTCGAACATACGAATGACCAGGAATTGCCGAACAGGAAACAGTCAATCATGGCGAAAGACAAAGAGCAAACAAAGAATTCCATCACAAACGCAAAACAGCAGCGGACCCAGTGTCATTTTGTCTCTAACACCCATTGGGACAGAGAATGGCGTTATTCAATGCAAAGAACCCGCCATATGCTGGTGAATATGCTCGATATACTTTTGGACATCTTCGAAAAAGAACCTGATTACAAATCTTTTCATTTCGATTCTCAAACGATTCCGATTCAGGATTACCTGGAAGTGCGTCCTGAACGGGAGGAGTTGATAAAAAAGTACGTAAGCGAAGGCAGGCTTGTTATCGGCCCGTGGTTTTGCCTGCCGGATGAGTTTTGCGTTGGCGGAGAATCGCTCATACGAAATCTTCTGCTGGGTCATAAGATCGCCCGACGTTTTGGCAAGGTAAGCAAAACCGGTTACTCACCGTTTTCCTGGGGACAGATTTCACAGATGCCGCAGATTTACAAGGGCTTCGGGATAGACTTTGTGGCGTTCTACCGTGGCATAAATACGATGGTCGCTCCCCGCTCGGAAATTATCTGGGAAGGGCCGGACGGTTCTCAGCTTACAGTCTCCCGCCTCGGTCTTCGCCCACGTTCTAACGTATGGTATATTATTCAGCGGCCGGTTTACCATAATGAAAAGGATGTGGACAATCGTATTATGTCCTGGAAAAACGGCCACGGCCCCTTCAAGTTCGTTGACCAGACAAACTGTGAACTCGATTCTCAATATACTCATCCGCGGTTCGAGTATTTCAAGGAACATATTGCCAAGCAAGCTCAACAAGCAATCGAAGAGCAAAATAATGACTGGAGCACTGCCCATCGCTTCTGGTCCTGTGGCCACGACTCTTCCTGCGCTGATATCCGTGAGATGCAAATGATAGCTGACTGTAATGATGCCCTGGGCGAAACCGCTGATGTTTTCCACAGCACTTTTGCTGATTTCCAGAAAGGTGTTTGTGAAAACGTTAGCTCTGACTTACCAGTAGTCAGAGGCGAAATGCGGCATTCCTTCACCAAAGGAAGTTCTGGGGTCTTCTTCGGTGGAATCATTTCCGCTCGAATGGACATTAAACAGGACAATTTTCGCACTGAGCGTGTTCTAACCAGTTACGCCGAACCCTTAGCTGTCTTTGCCGCCCTCCTTGGTGCTCCTTACCCTCAGGGCTTTATTGATAGAGCCTATAACTGGCTTCTGCAAAACCATGGACATGATTCCATTGGCGGTTGCAGCCGCAACATCGTCAGTGATGATATGCTTTACCGAACACGTCAGACTCGCGAAATCAGCTCCTGCATTATGGAAAGGGCTATGCTTGATATTGCCGGTTCAATTAACCTTTCGAAATACGGCTACGAAGAAATGGCCGTGGTGGTTTACAATCCTGCACCATTTACACGTACCGAAGTGATTTCTGCCGTCATTGAAATTCCGCTGGAATGGGATTGTGATAGTTTTGAAATACTGGATGAAAAAGGGGAAAAGATAACCGTACAGTTTTGTGACAAGGTTGCCCCTTATTACCAGATTGTGCAGTCTAAAAACGATTGTGCTAACATGTTTCCAATGACACGTTATCACATTCGTGCCGAATTCAAAAGCATACCGGGAATGGGGTATCGCACGTTTTTTGTTAAGCCGGTGAGAGAGCCGAAACTGCCTCAGCCTAAGACTATGCTCACAAGTCCACTGGCTATGGAGAACGAGTACCTTGTCGTAACTATGAATTCCAACGGCACTCTTACAGTACGAGCCAAAAAGACCGACCGACTCTTCGAGGGCCTGGGTTATTTCCGTGATTCCAGCGAAATAGGTAATCCCTGGGAGCACTACGCAGTACCCAATGAATCCATATACACCACACTGAACGAAAAAGCTGTGATCGCTCTGATACGGGATGGCGAATTGGAAACCTCGTTCCGAGTAACTATCAACTGGGCATTGCCGGCAGGACGCACTAAAGACGACAAAGCCAGAAGCGAGTACCTAAAGCCATACAAGATTGTTAATACTGTAACTCTTCGCCGCGGCCAACCCTGGATTGAAGTCATAACCGAAGTGAATAACAGTGTCGAGGACCATTACCTGCAGGTCTCATTCCCCACAGGGATAGAAACCGACAAAGTAATGGCTCAGGGACAATTCGATGTTATTGAACGGTCTGTGGAAACACCCGACTATTCTCTTTACGAAGAGCAGCCTCAAACCGAGCATCCAATGAACTCTTTCGTCGATATGAGCGATGGGCAAGTTGGTTTGGCTTTGTTGAACGAAGGCCAGAAGGCCTACGAAGCGGATGACGACCCTGCCAATACCATAAGTTTGACATTGCTCAGGTGTTTTCCCTTGCGAATTTACGTTACCCGCGAAATGACCGACTACAGCATAACTGATAAGGGCTCCCAATGTCTTGGCAAACAGTCTTTCCGCTATGCCATTATGCCTCACTGCGGCGGGTGGGAAGAGGCTCGAATCTGGCAGGCCGCTGAACGCTTCAATCTTTCTTTTATTGCCGGCCAGATTGGTCCGACAAAGCAAGGCACAGAATCTCTATCCAAATCATTTCTGGAAGTAAGGCCCGAAACTCTTCACCTTGGTACTATCAAACGTAGCGAAGACAGCAAAGGCTGGGTAGTCAGACTGTTCAATCCTTCCTGTCGAGCCATCTCCGCCAGCATCAGACTCAACGCTGGCCACACCGGCCCACCGGCTACGCAATCCCCCGTGGAACGAGCTCAGAATGCTTTTGCCCTGCCCAAGGATAAAGGCAGCAAATGGAACAATGTGCGCATCGTAACACTGGAAGAAATTCCCGAACGGAATCTGCCTATGGACGCTGATGGCTGGATCAACTTCGAAATAGGAGGTAAAAAAATTCTAACCATCGAATTCCTACCATAAAGACAACTAAGCAATATTACTCGGCCGTGAAGCCGAAAAGCTGTTCGGGGCCCAATGTTTATGACAAACAAGGATAGACTGCATATGATTCTGAATGGTCGGGTGCCGGATCACCCGCCACATTTCGAGCTTGAGTTCCAGCTTGGCAAAGAAATGTTCGAACTGGACCTTGAGGCGGACCGAAAAAGGGACTACGGTTCGGAGGCTGCCCGGCAGGATGCTTTGTTAAAGCTTCATATTGAGCTTCAACTGCGGCTCGTGGAAGAGTTGGGATACGCCTCGGCCTACTTCAGTTATGAGCATAGCCCTAAACAGGGGATTACCGAGGTCAAGAAAGCCGTAGGCAACAAAGCGTTGGTGCGCGTGCACGATTGGACTGGCGTTTTCTACATGCCTGACGGAGATAGCATGATGGACTTCGCCATCAGGATGTTTGAACATCCTGATCAACTGCACGCCGAGGCACGCCAAAAATGTGACGAGGCTAAAGAGCAGATACGACGTCAAGTAGATGCCGGTGCCGATTTCTTCATATTGTGTTATGACTTTGGCTTCAACAAGGGCCCCTTCATTTCGCCGAGACACTTTGGCGAGTTTGTAGCGCCGTATCTTGCTGAAATCGTTGGCACCATACAC
The DNA here is from genome assembly GCA_964634515.1 of uncultured Pirellulales bacterium. Classification (GTDB taxonomy): domain Bacteria; phylum Planctomycetota; class Phycisphaerae; order Sedimentisphaerales; family Anaerobacaceae; genus NIOZ-UU13. The sequence goes on from CAZWME010000076.1 coordinate 11,289, forward strand.
GATCTGGGTAGAAAGGCTCTATTGCATTCAGACGGAGACATCAACAAGCTGCTCGACCAGATCTACGCGACCGGTGTGGATGGATACCAGTCGGTGGATCCCCAGGGCCACATGGATATCAAGGCTGTTCGAGAGCGATTCCCGGACTGGATCCTGATGGGCAATGTCCATTGCGGTATGCTCCAGGACACTGATGAGCAGAAGATCCGGGAATCGGTCCAGTACTGTATGAAGCACGGTGGAGTGGGAAAACAATACATTTTCTCGACGTCGAACTGCATTTTTCAGGGCATGCCGGCGGAAAGCTATCGCATCATGCTCGATGAATATGATCGCATTTTGGGGGAGTCGGCCTCTTAATCGAGGTAGCGCACCTAATCCCAGTTCGCCAGTTGAAAGTGTTTTCGTTTTTTTTCAAAAAAATATGGTTGTTCAAATCAATCAGAAGCGATTCGGTGAGCATTATCTTCTTAAACGCTTTGTAGTATATACCTGCCCAATTGAAACATAGCAAAATCTCTAATAATAATGCGTTTCATAATAGTGACTGATCAGCGACAATTATTCTTACGTCTCTGGAATTTATAATTGACGTCAGTCACTACTTAGGGAACCATTCGACAAATAGGGCTTGAGCCGGATAATATTTTCTATTT
>CAZWME010000077.1:0-3843 GCA_964634515.1 uncultured Pirellulales bacterium
GGATAACGTACGGCCTTGAACGACAGATATAGAAAGAACGGCCGGCTTGTATCTCTGCCGTCCTTAAGCCATTCAAGCGCCTGGTCTGTCAGTACGTCGGTGGTGTATCCTTCGAACTGGCGGTGATTGTTGTTGATGTTAAGTGTCGGATTAAAGTAGGTTCCCTGGCCTTTGAAGCTGGCCCAGTGGTCGAAGCCGGGTCTCGGGGCATCGTGTTCGTGCCCCATGTGCCACTTGCCTATGAAGGCCGTCTGGTAACCGGCCTTCTGCAGGTATTGTGGGAAGAATACTGTCCCCTCCGGTTCCGGCCGTTGATTGTCAACGATGCGATGATGGTGCATATATTGCCCGGTGAGTATCGATGCCCGGCTCGGTGAGCATAACGAGGTGCTGACAAACGCGTTGACAAGGTGTGCTCCCTGTTGCGCCATGCGGTCCATGTTTGGCGTTTCCAGGAATTCCGGCGAGCCTTTGATGAATCTCATAAAATCGTACCGATGGTCGTCGCTGAGCACAAAGACAATGTTTCGCCTCGCTGCCTTTTGGTTTCGGGCGGCTAAAAGAGATTGCCCGGCAATACCACAAAAGGCCAAAGCAGCCGTACCGCGGCCAGCTAATCTGAGAAAGCCTCGCCGGCTGCAATTAAGCTGTCGAGTATTATTTCGAACCTTCAATTTTATTACCTCCTGCTTATTTACGCGAAGCTGCTGCTATATTCCCCGAAAGGCACACAACACTTCCATCTCGTAAGGAAGCAAACAGACAGCCGTTCGCAGCAATCATACCGTCGAACACAGGGGGATACTCAAGTGCTGTTTCAGAAAGTTGTTTTCCATCTTCGGCTGAGACGGATACAAGCCTGGCTCCCTTGCGCGCTTCGAAGGCGGCGTAGGGATCTTTCTCATCGAAAACATCCGGAGCGCCGGCCACGAACAGAGTATCGCCTGCTTTGACCATGGCACGGATTCGCATCGGCAGCCAATTCGTCCAGACCGGTTTATCCGCTCGTGTATATCCGATACCTTTGTCTCTATTAAATCCCCAACTTACATTGTCCAGGCCGGGATTTCCATCGCGGGGTATGTGCGATTGGGGCAGCCACGCAATCGGCTTGCGCCAGCCTTCTTCTCCAACGATTTGCGGCTCGGTCGTATTGAAGTCTGCAAACAGCAGATAGCCCTCTTTGCCCGGGAAGAACATCAAGCTGTGCACGTTTCGGCGATAGAACACACGGACAGCATAAGTTTTCTCATCGTCAACCACGAGGAGCTGCCCTGTCTTCGGGGCCTGGTTCGCCAACTGGAAACCGGGCCATCGCTTCGAGTACATCCAGAACGTACGGTTATACCAGGAATCATCCAGCAGGCCGGACGTCGAGAAGATATGCATTCCCACATCCTGAGCGCCTTTGCTCGAAAGAACGTCCACTTCAATCTCCTTTAGCTCCGGCGTCATCTTCTTCTGGCGCATGTAAAGGTATCCACCTTCACTGACGAGCACGTCCGAATTGGCCCCCAGAATGAAAAAGGCAAGATCGCGGTCTTTGTCCACGTCTCGATGCGGCCCTTCCAACAGACCCTTATGGAGAATTTTTCCACTATCCACATCCAGCCCATAGACGCGGATACCGCCGTCGAGATAAGTCGAACGTCCCGCTGTGAAATAGGCCACGCCCTTGTTGACCAGCACACTGCCGTGGACCGGCCAAACTGATTCTACCTGATCGAAGTAGGCCACGCGCCTATCGATTGGCGCCGCCAGGAACCGCCATACAAGTTTACCATCAGATGCTCGAAGGCAATAGACGCAACCGTCGGCTGACCCGAATAAAACTTTACCTTCATGGATAGTCGGCGGTGAATCTACCCGCCCTCCAGCCGTGAACTGCCATAATACCTCGCCGTTCTTATTATCAAGCGCGTAAACGGTATGGGCATCAGGCTTGGCTATAAACACCTTGTCACAAGAGGCCACCGGGGCTGTCAGCTTACCTTTGAGTTTCGTTTTCCAGGTGACTGATACATCGGACGCCACACTGGCTGGAGTTGTCCCGCTTCGTGCCGGATCGTGCCGGAAAGTCGGCCAGTCGCTTACAGTACCGGGTCCGGAATTGAGAACCGCTCCGAAGGCAGGTCCCTTTTCAAGACGCTTGTCGTCCGCAACTTCCTCAAGAGCTTTGTCCGGTGCAGTTTTCAACGCCGCATAGCCAAGCAGTTTCGAGCCGGGTTGGCAGAAACACTGGTCCGACGGAACATAGAGCATTCCGTTCGCGGGCATCATACCGTATTTGCAGGCGCCGCGTATAAAGTTATTCTGGCCGTGGTCATCCGCCTGGAAATCAAGGTATTCAGCACCTTCGTAGGAACTGATTAGATACAGAGTAGTTGCTTTGTTGCGATAGCAGCGATGATGGTGCTCCGGGCTTCTCAGATTATTAACGAGGATACGCTTTTTCTCGGCGCCAGAGCGAAGGTCCCAGCCGATGACCAGGGAATTCGGGCTCTTGCGTACCACTTTTCCGTCGTCGTCCACGTTGAGCATCCCGCGCCACACAAGTCCATCGACTACGAACAAGTCGTCACCTTCGCCCCCTCCTATAGACGGAACAGTTTTATCCCAGAGCAATCTGCCGTTCGTCGCATCATGTGCGGCGACGAACTTTCCACCCTGCATGACTACAACATCATTGACAGTAAGCAGTGTTTTCGGTGAGGTAAATTTAGGTTGAACACTCCATAGCTGGCGACCGTCTTTCAAATTGAGCGAAACCAGATTTTTCCCGCTCAAATAAATAATGCGCCCGTTGTCAATCGCCAATGCCAGAGTGCGGATCTGATCCACCTGCTTCTCCCAGAGCACCTTACCGGTCCGGCCGTTAACAGCAACCAGAACAGCCCCTACATCTTGAATCCCTCTGCGCTTTGCAACGCCTTCGGGAGCTTGTCGAGTATATGCCAGGGCAATACCGTCGCTAACCAGAATCTCGCTCGTGCCCTGAGTCGCTTCGACTGTATCAATGATATCACCTGTGGCTGCGTCCAAGATAGACATCGGATCGCGGTAGCTGAGAGTTGTGTAAAGCCGTTCGCCATCAGCAACAATTAGTCGCTGGTTCTCGCCCGGCACATTGGTTCGCTTACCTCTTAACGTTGTCCAGTCTTTGCCCTCGTATTCCTCGGGGCTCCACTGGCGCCAGCCCCATTTATCAAGCGGGCGTTTCCAGAGCAACCGGCCATTGAAAGCGTCCCGGGCAATAAGTGACCAGCGGTCAGGAATACGCTGGTCGGTAATGCCTATCAGCCCTTCGTCGAAGTAATAGAACAGCCTGCCGGCGGCAGAGACCGGTGATTGAATACCGGATGGTGTTTCATGGCTTCGAAGCCACAACGGCGGCGCAATCCACTGGAGACTTCGAGGTGGACCGACAACGGAATCGTCGGCGACCGCATTGTTACTCGCATCGTGCAGGAAATGGGTCCACTGGTCGATATTGTCGGGCCATGATTTAACAATTTTTTTCAACTGGCCATTGCGCCTAGTGCAGGCCACTCCTCCGGGAGCCAGGACCCGCATCACTTCGTCTCGGGTGACACTTCCGGGATTCTGCACGACAACAAGGTTTATCAGGTTATCCGTGTAGGGAAGTACCGAACCGGAATACTGTTCAACGGAAACCGGCCCATAGATCCCTTTTTCTTTAATATAGCTTCTCGCGTTGGCGACCCTGGCGGGATCTGCTTCGAGTCCGTGAACCGTATAGCTGTCGTTTATCCGCAGGGCAGCAGTCAATTTTCCATCGCCACAACCAAGATGCACCACAATACCGCCCTGGACACCGGTTGC
>CAZWME010000077.1:3853-11927 GCA_964634515.1 uncultured Pirellulales bacterium
TATTTGGCCATGAAGTTGATCGCATCGGGGGTTGCCATCTGCGCGGGGATGACGAGATCGCCCTCATTTTCGCGGTCCTCGTCGTCGACCAGGATGAACATCCGGCCATTGCGCGCTGCATCGATAATCTCTTCGGCCAGTGTTGTCACATCAATCTTTTGTCCCTGGGCCGCACAAGTAATAAGGCAAACAGCCGACAGTATCAGCATCCACAGCTTTACAGAATAGTGTCTCATTATACTAAGCCTCCTTCTTTTCATATATTTATGCAGTTTGTCTGATGATTCACCATAAAAGCAATTTTTATATGAACACTTAAATTCCTATCGCATGCTGTGCAGTCTTGAAATAACATTACGCCGTAGAAATTCCATGTGTGCCTTTTGTGCACTGGAACGCCTTGCGGTTTGTTTGTACTGATCAAATATGTCCTGTATTCCTGCGGTTTTTTCGTCTCCTGTATGAACAACTACTCGGTATCGCAAAGTAAGTATGTGCTCTTTAGCCAAATCGAAATGGTCGTCTTCGAGCCAGTACATCGGTGTCGGCGAGAAAAAGCCGTAATCACGAGTAAACCATTTGCTCGGGTACCAGCGATTGTCCGGATTCTGTAAAATCGCGATGCCTTCTGTAACACCATTGCGCGTGCCCCAGTAGTCGCACCATGGTGAGGCTACACCGAATGTTTTTTTCTCGGTGGTATTACCCTCTGAATTTATGATCGTGCCGCCGGACCTGACACTTAATTCCGGTACAACGCGAGCCGAAAACAAAGAATGGTTCGTCTTGAGGATACGAATATCCGTCAGGGCTTTCAGGCTGATCCTGAAGTCAATAAATCGAAGGTCTTTGTTCGGCGCGGTGATAGTGATTCGACGCGTTTCTCGGATGACCGGTTCTTTGCCCGGCTGCCGCCAAAGGCATGTATCTGTAAAAACTACCCGGTTGCCGGATTCCCTGATGAGCTTCGGACCTTGCGAGACAATCTGGCCGCGTTCGTTCACATCTTGCCAGTAGTTGCCGCCATTGACGCGGTCACAGCCGAAGAACAGCGAATGATGGTGCGGATAGGGCTCTGATGTTTCGGTAGTGACGGACTTATTCGATGCCGGCCCACATACCGGCCAGAAATACGGATACTTCAAAGATGCATCGAATTTATAACAAGTGAATAATTTTCCACCGACGGTAACTTCGACATGATTCTTTTCGAGTTTGGCTGTTACCTTCTGGGGGCCTTTCTGTGTTCCAGCGTCATATTCTGCCGGTGACAGAGAACAGGCGCCAATAACTAAAAGTAAAACTGCGACAACAAATATCCGGCGATTCATAAAAGTCTCCTGTTATCCAATAATTCACTCCTAAGGGTTCGAAATTCACAGACACCATGGGCTGCGCATCGGTCTTGAGAGCATTCGGTTTGCCTGGTCGTCATTGGTGAATTGTTCGGTGTTCGGGTCCCATTTCAACTTTCGGCCAAGCCTCATCGAAATGTCACCCAACAGACACACACTGCAGGAACGATGGCCAATTTCAGCCGGTGCCACAGTTTGCCTGCGCGATTTTATACACTCAAGGAAATTGGCCTTGTGGTTGTTGCTCTTGTAGAGATGGATTTCATCCGGGCCGATAGTCGAGTTCAATAACGACTTCGGCTCGGCATCGATACGGCCTCGCATGACACCGACCCAGCCTTCGGTTCCCTCGAAAATCACGCCTTGTTTGTTCTTTTTGTTATCTGCGCAGATAACCTTTACTCCGTTGGCATAAGTGTACTCGATGCGGAAGTCACCATGTACGTTCCAGAGCCCGTCCTTCGGATATTCGGCGCGGCCTTCAATCTCAACAGGGCCGGTGTATTCGGTGCCCATTCCCCATTGTGCGATGTCGTTGTGGTGGGCTCCCCAGCCTGTAATCATGCCGGCGCCGTAGTCTTGGATGCGCAGCCATCCCGGCCGGCCGTAGCCTTTTTGAGGGTGGACGCGTTTTTCCGTATAATCGGCCCATTGGGCAGGGCCTAACCACATATCATAATCGAGAGCATCAGGGATTGGCATTGGCGCTTCGGTGGTTGTGGGCGGGTCTGTGCCGAAGCCGACTTTGACGGTGTGCAGCTTGCCGATGCGGCCGTTTCGTACCAGCTCACAGGCGGTCCGGAAATTCGTATCGGAGCGCTGCTGGCTTCCTACCTGAAAGATGCGGTTATAACGGCGAACCGTATCGCTTAGAACACGTCCTTCTTTGATAGTCAGAGTCAGCGGTTTTTGCAGAAAGATATCTTTGCCGGCCTTGGCAGCGGCAATCGAAGGCAGAGCATGCCACTGGTCCGGCGTAACAACTGAAACCGCGTCGATGTCGTCTCGTGCAATCAGGTCCCTGAAATCTTTGTACGTCGCACAGTCACCGTTTGTGCCATACTTCTTATCTACAAGCTGCTGAGCATGTTTTACCCTGTTGGAATCGACGTCGCACACAGCGACGATCCGGGCCTGTTTAAACCCCATAATTTCTCTCAAATCGCCGAGACCCATACGCCCGACGCCGATACAGCCGAATGTTATGCGATTGCTCGGAGCGTTGGCGCCGAAGACCGAAGACGGCACGATTGTCGGAGCTAATAAAAACGTTCCTGTCGCGGCAGCCGCCGAATTTTTCAAAAACTGCCGGCGGGTTATTATGTTTGTTTTGTCGGTTTTTTTGTTTTTCATATCCTAATCCTGTAATAAGTTTTCAATAAACTTTTCTATAGACGCCATGGACTTCGCATCGGCCGGCTGAGAAGACGATTGGCAGTCTCATCATTTATGAACTGTTCAGTGTCCGGGTCCCATTTTAATTTTCGTCCGACCTGTATAGCAATGTGTCCCAATTGACAAAGAGATGTGGTCCGATGACCTACCTCGGCGTCCGCCAGCGTCTGACCGCGCGTTTTAACTGCATCGATGAAGTCCCTCTTTTCGCTTTTAAGAGGCAGATGAATTTCATCCGGGCCAATCGTTGATTTTAGAATCGACTCGGGATGAGCCTTAATAGAGCGACTGTTATAATCGGCTTCAATCCATCCGTCGCTGCCTTCGAACCGCACGTAAGGGTGGCTTATGTTATAGAACAGGCGGACACCATTAGCGTATCTGTACCTGAGTTCAAATTTCAGCAGCACGTTCCACAGGCCCTCTGTAGGAAAGCGGCCGGAGCCCTCGACTTCCACCGGGCCTGTGCGTTCGGTGCCGTTGCCCCATTGGGCGATGTCGTTCAGATGCGCACCCCAGTTAGTAACCATACCTTCGCAGTAGTCCAGAACCCGCATCCAGCCGGGACGGTTATAATTACCGGATTCATGAACACGTTTGACTGTGTATGGCGCTGATGGTGCCGGCCCAAGCCAAAGATCATAATCAAGCTCTTTCGGTACCGGCATTTCCCGTTGCGGCTCACATCCTACGTCACCGGCGGGCACTCCCGTACGAATTGTATGCACCTTGCCGATGCGCCCGTTTAATACAAGCTCGCAAGTACGTTGGAAACACGCATGCGAACGGAACTCACTGTCGGTACGGAAAACACGGTTGTACCGTCGCACCGTATCGCTGAGGACCCGGCCTTCGGCGATATTCAAAGTCAGAGGTTTCTCGCAGCATATGTCCTTCCCGGCCTTGGCCGCGGCTACAGCCATCGGTATATGCCAGTGGTCCGGCGTGGAAATCATCACCGCGTCGATGTCCGCCCGGGCCAGAAGCTCGCGAAAATCCTTGTATATCGAACAGCCTTTAAAAGTACCGGAAGCCTGCTCTTTAGCGTAATGTTTCTCCACGGCCTTTTTCGCGTTGTCAAGTCTCCATGCATCCACGTCACACGCAGCTATAACCTGGGTGTCGGATGCATTCAGAAACGATTTTAAGTTGGAGTAATAGGCCTGCCTGCCCATTCCAATCATCCCGACTGTTATGCGTTTGCTCGGTGCGTTGGCGCCGAACACAGAAGACGAAACGATTGTCGGGGCTAATAAAGCTGTGCTTGCCGTGGCTACCGAGCTTTTGAGAAACTGCCGGCGGCTTAGGGCACTTGTTTTTTTGGTTCTTTTGCTTTTCAGATTTCTTACCTGCCTTTCCTTACGTAAGCCTGAGTTTTTGTATTTATTCGGTGTGGTATTATCATACCAGATACTCCCGTTGATGACAACTTAGTAATTCTCCTAAAATCTTTGTGGTATCTCCAGTGCCCGAGACGTTTTTCCCTTGATTTTTCTTGCCGGTTTTGATATTTACAAGGCCAGACTATATTAACATAAAAAAATCCATCATTGGAGTATTTCACGATGCGTTTACTCAGATCTGCTATATCTGTACTTGTAATGCCTGCGGCCTTTTTCCTTATACTCTTCGGAATTTTCTCTCAATCAGTTACCGGCAGCTCATCGAATAAAACCAGACCGGCAATACCCTGGGAAAGACAGTATAAAATCAAGCCTAACGAGAAGGCACGTCTGACTGCTGCTGATGTGATCGGTCCGGATGGAATCGTGTATCCTGACTGGACAAAATGCGGCGTCCAGGGCGGGATCCCCGAAGTCGAAGCGGTTGTATCAATCGAGGACTTCGGCGCTAAAGCGAACGACCAAATCGACGACTCCGAGGCTCTGGCAAAAGCGTGTCAGGTTGCGGGCAAAATGGGCGGCGGCGCGGTACTGCTTGCCGATGGCCTCTATTATCTCGACCGTATGGTGACGGTACACCACGATAATGTGGTTATCAGAGGCAAAGGTTCCGTCAAAACAAATTTAATCTTTCGATATTCCATACCCGATAACGGCGTTGTCTTTTACAATCCATCTGCAGGCGGCAAAGTGGGCCGGAATACCAGGATTGAAATGCACAGTAAACCCACCGGTTTGATGAAAATGACGGTAATGGTTGACGATATGGTTATTGGCCGGTGGTCTCGAAGTAAACACTCCGGAAATACGTTTTCCTTTGCCGTATACGGTCGAAACGCTATTGGCAAAATTTCGGATGGCAAACACATCTTAAAAGGAATTGCAGAATACAAAGACCGAACAAAGTGTACGAAAGAAATCCCAATCATTCTCGATTCGAAATTTAATGATACCAGGCTTGTTGACGATACGCGCGCCGTTATTACTTTTGCAGGTAGGGGGACGACCGGCAGAAAATTAAAGCTGGCAAAAGACGGCAAACGGGGCGATATGGAACTGGAATTGGAAAGCACCAAAGGGCTTCGGGTTGGCGACTGTATTTTTATTGACGGGCCCGCAACTAAGCGATGGAAAAAGCTCACCAAAAACGCCTGCCAATGGGGATCATATCGTCTATACGAGGTTGTCATCAGTGACATAAAAAACAATACTATTTCGATCAATCAACCTCTGCGAATCGAGTTTCCTATTATCGACGGCTCTTATGTACAGAAAGTAATACCAATACAGCGATGCGGAATTGAATCACTCCGCATAGAACAGACAGAAAATCTCTGGATAAGCACCGTGGTCTTTTATCACGGATGGAACTGCTGGGCAAAAGATGTGGCGGTGAAAAAGTGCGGCCGCTTTCCAGTGTATGGCTCGATGGCAAAATGGTGCGAAATCCGTGACTGTGTTTTCGATGACGCCTGGTTCAAAGGCGGAGGCGGGACGGCCTATACCGGCTGGGACCGATGCTGGGATTGTCTCATAGAAAATGTCGAGACATTTAAAATGCGGCACGCGCCCCTTTTCCAGTGGGCTGCCAGCGGCTGTGTGATTCGTAAAAGCGTCTTCCACGAGAGCGACGGCCAATGGCACTCAGGCTGGACGAACGAAAATCTTATCGAACAATGTGTAATTGAGTCTGTCCGGGGCCATGGAGGCTATGGTTATGGAATGTGGGCGTCACCTCCACAGGACACGGCACATGGTCCGAACGGACCGAGAAACGTAGTGTACAACTGCGATGTCAGTTCTCCGAGAGCAGGTCTTTGGATGGGCGGTATGAACGAAAACTGGCTGATTCTTTATAACCGTTTCATCGCCGATAGCGGCCCGGGTGTGTCAGCTAAAACAGCAAGTTTCGACCATATAATTAAGGACAATGTATTCATTCTCAAGGACGGCAAATCGCCGATGGTATTACTCGCCACGTCCGACTGTTTAGGAGTCGAGATAATAGGGAACAGGTTATATGGCGGAAATGGGAGTTTGACAGCAGGCAAAGCCAAGCCGGTGGTATTCAAAAACAACAGAGCCTTTCCACTCGGCGATGCTCTCAGACCAAATCCAAAGGTACCGTCAATTTATCAATGGCAACAGAAACAGTAAAATAGTTATACCCTTTATAGAGGAGTTTCATCATGGACAAAAATCTAAGCCGTCGTAATTTCTTATCGCTTATGGGTGGAAGTATCGCAGCGATGATGCTGCCCGGCTCGGCAGGTTGCGCTAATCCCGCTAAGAAACCGAATTTTATAATCATCTTCGCCGATGATTTGGGCTATGGAGATATTAGTGGTTTCGGTTTTAAAAAATCGCCGTTCAAAACGCCCAATCTGGAACGAATGGCCGCCGAGGGCGCTAAGCTGACCAGCTACTATGTGCCCACGCCATATTGCGCTCCATCGCGGGCAACCATTCTGACCGGCAGGTATCCATTCCGTAATGGTGTCGTGCATAATCCTGCCCCCGACGCAGGTATCAATAGTGTCGGGCTGCGCGACTCCGAGATTACTATCGCCGAAGCTCTCAAAGAGGCCGGCTATGCCAGCATTTGCATCGGCAAGTGGCATCTGGGACATACGTTTAAGTACCTTCCCCGCAGACAGGGCTTCGATGAGTACTATGGAATCCTGTACTCGAACGATATGCGTCCTGTGCAGCTCGTCGAAAATGAAAAGGTCGTTGAGTACCCCGTCATACAGGCAACGCTGACCAAACGCTATACACAGCGCGCCCTTGATTTCATAGATCGCAGCTTCAATCGTAATCGTCCCTTTTTCTTGTACCTGCCCCACGCAATGCCGCATAAACCGCTTGCGGCTTCGGAGGATTTCTACACGCCGGAAACGCCGGACGACCTCTACGCCGATGTAATCCGTGAGCTGGACTTCTCAGTTGGCCAAATATTTGACAAGCTCAAACAATTAGGGATTGACGACAATACGTTCGTAATTTTTACCTCAGACAACGGTCCCTATTATGGCGGCAGCACAGGCGGTCTTCGCGGCATGAAAGCTCGTACATGGGATGGCGGTCTTCGTGTGCCGATGATTGCCCGCTGGCCGGGGAAGATTCCCGCCGGCCTTGTCAATAACTCACCGGTTGGTTCAATTGACATCTTTCCGACTATCCTCAAGGCTGCGGGAGTTGATATACCGAAAGACCGTGTTATTGACGGCAGAGACATTTGGCCACTGCTCACTTCGGCAAAGGCTAAGAGTCCCCATGAGATGCTTTTCGGAATGAAGGGCCCGAATATTGCAACAATCCGCAGCGGCAAATGGAAACTTCATGTCCGCACACCGGGAGGCTTACCAAAGTTCAATGGTGACTGGGTGGACCCAAGAGGACCGGACGGCGTAACTATAATTGCTCCATACGAACAGTCACGACCCAAAAATTATCCGGGCGTGATTGGTGGTGATAAGGCGAAAAATTTAATGCTCTTCGACCTCGAAGCCGATCCTGCTGAGCAGCACGATGTCAGCAAGAAGTATCCCGACGTTGTCAAACGCATCAAAGCCATCTATGAAAAGACCCTTGCCGAAGTGCCCGATTTCGAACAGCCCAGGAGGTTCAAACAGCTCAGACGCATAAAAGGGGGCGAGCTTAAATACGACAATTAAGCAAATTGATTTTAAGATTGTTTCGAATTTTATTTTCCGGCCTTTAGATGGTAGCCCATTGGTTTGAGCTTTTCGCCGTTGGGCAAACGGTATGATTCACTTGAGAAATTGACCGTTATAGTAGTGCCGTTTGCGAAGCTCGTTTGCTGAACGTCTCTGTCCGGCGTAAGAAAGCGGTGGTTCGTCATCTCAGCGTAGCCGACCGAACGGGCGACATTACATACATTCTTGTAGCTTTGAACAA
>CAZWME010000078.1:0-11855 GCA_964634515.1 uncultured Pirellulales bacterium
GCCGGTGATGATATTTTGATGATTGAGGCCCAGACTGCAAAGGGCTTCAACTTTCCTTATTACCTGTTTATCCCCAGCGGGGTTGATAAAGACAGGCAGGTTTATATGTTAGTTGAAACAAATAACACCGGTACAACTTCAGACGATTTGGAAGTCCATCGGGAAAAAGCGCTCAGGTTAGTAGAAAGATCTCACGCCAACCGGATGGCGAGGCAGCTTGGCGTTCCGCTGCTGGTTCCGGTTTTTCCCCGGCCCGGGACTAACTGGCAGGCTTACACTCATGCTCTGGATATCGATACTCTTGAAATAGAAGAAGGAAAACTCAAACGTGTCGATCTTCAACTGACGGCAATGATCAAATATGCTCAGGAGCTTTTATGTATAAACGGATTTAAGATCAACGAGAGAGTTTTCATGCATGGATTTTCTGCATCGGCGAAATTCTGTAACCGATATTCTTTTCTGCATCCCGAAATGGTCAAAGCTGTTGCCGCCGGCGGAGTGAATGGGCTGCCCACCCTGCCTGTGAGAGAATGGAACGAATGTGAGCTTCCCTTTCCAATCGGAACAGCCGGTATTGAGAGATTTATCGATGAGCCGTTTAACAAAAAAGCTTTCAGGCAGGTTGCTCATTATATCTATATGGGAGCTTTTGACAGGAATGATACTCTGCCGTCGCGTGATGCCTGGAGGGAAGAAGAAGCTGATATAATTAAAAAGGCCCTGGCTGAAAAGATGATGCCGGACCGCTGGGAATTAAGCCGGAAGATTTACCGCCAACAGAAACTTCCCGCGCAGTTGGTTACCTATAACGGAATTGCCCATGCGATTACAGATGAGATGCAGGATGATGTCACGGACTTCTTTAAGGCAAACGCCTCAGAGGAATTTGTCCGGATAGAGCCTTATAAATATCCGTATGTGAAATACAAAGCAATTCGCCAGGCGCACGTACACGGTTTATACTGGCCTGATGACGAAAGGCTTCCGGAATGGTTGCGGAAGGGTGATCATAAATGGGCGTTTTTAATAGGTATTGAGGAGTGGAACAAGGGGCAGAGTCACCGACAATTAAACGAATTAAAGGCGAACGCAGGTTTTAGATTTGTCCTGAAGGCAGAAGGTCAAAAAGATATTGAGATAAATGAAAAGAACTTTAGCGGAACCTGCAGTTCTGGAGATGGTGATTTTCAGGCATTTTATGTCAATATGAAAAACACACAAATCGAGCAGATAATTCCCGGCGTATCTTACAGCTTAGAGCCGGTGAACGAAAGTAATGAGTACTATTGGATAGTAAATGACAGCGTTACATTGACAAGGGCCGGAGGGGGTCCTACGTACGATTTCCTCAATAATACTATAATGCCCAGAATGAGCTTCGACTGTAATATCCAAACAGTAATAAAAACGCTTGAAAATGTGATAAGTGAAATTGGGCCGCCGGATGAGATTGAGAAGATAGAATTTAAACTGCTGGTCAAGCCCGGGGAATTGAGACGGATGCCTAAAATTAAGTTTTCCGCCGAGGGATTAAGTGTGATAGAGGTCCTCTGGATTGCCTGCAACCGCAGCTCTCTTGAGTTCAGGATTAGAGGAAACATTGTTTATATTGGTAAGAAGAAATAAATAAATCGTACGGCCCGGCGGCATTGGCAGGGAAAGGAGATTGTTATGGGTAGATTCATAAAAATTTGTGCGTTGTGCGTGGTGTTATTGGGGTATTTGTGCTGTAGCGGTTGTGCAACGATTCTTGGCGGTATCATCGGATATCAATCCGGTGAACTGGGGGAAGGTTTGGCTATCGGGGCGGCTCTGGATTTCGGAGGCGATATAATAAACGGGATCGGACAGCTCCTGACGGATAAAGAGGTGCGGTTCGAGCAGAAAGTATCGCTTGACAGCGAAGAGGGCAAAATAGAGTTCTCCAAGTCCGACTTTTCAGCCGAAAAAATGGAAAGGCTAATGCGCAAACTCGAGAAGAAATTCGAGCAGAACGGCTGGTCTTATGCTATGGTTCAAAAGAAAAGACTAACAGGGCGCACGCTGCTTTCGGAAAAATGGCGCTGTAAGAACGGCGACGGCAAAGAATTTGAGCTGAGTATTTTGCGAGAAAGACATAAGGATACAAAGATTTCGATAGAGCCCACTGCTGAAGATGCGCTTAGCAGACACGCGATTACTATCGAGGTCTATAAGTGGCTTAAGGAAGCGGCGATTGGGCCAACTTGACGTCCGTAGGACAAGAGGTGCTACATATTGGAGTTTCTATCTTCGCTGACTCATTATTTTGAATGCGTCCTGGCCGGCGTTTATTAAATGGATTAAGGGCTGTGGTCTGTCAACGCCTTCGATGAACTTCGGCCTGGCCGCCCAGGGCGTAACGCTCAATACTCCGGTCAAATCCATCCAGTGCTGCAGCCGGGCGACTGGCAAATCCCAGGTCATGTGGAAGTGGTTGGCGGGCGGGTATTGTTTATACTCGACCATGCTTGCATATTTCGGGACGACAAACGTATGCGGCCAGATAGGTGTGGTCAGCTCGCACATTGCCTTTGCCAGTTCGGCGGGTACTTGGGTGGTTGCCGCCTGGTCCCAAATCATACTGAATAGTCCTGTGGGGCTGCTGTAAGCGCATCGAGCGGCGAGCCCTTCAATACCAGCGGGAGTCAGGAAGTTAACGGCGTTGCCGCCGCCGGGGAAGTAATTTTCCTCGGCCAGAGGCATGGAAATGCTATCCATAATCTTCTTAATCGAGGCTCCGGGGGCCTGCGCCCAATCGAAAGATGCGCTGCCGGAGTTGTCACCGTCAACCAGCCCTTTTATATACCAGTCGGCTTTTTTGTCCAGTAATTTGACGCCGATTTTTTGGGCCAGCTCTTTTATTTCCCATGCTTCCCAGACCTTTCTGAAGTCCATAAACAAAGGCGGATTTCCACCGCTGAGATAGGTCATAAAGAGCATTGTCAGAAGACCCTGTACGTCGGCTTCGGTGGCGTAGGGAAGGGGGGCCTTTCGGCCGGTATGGTCGAAGGTGGAATTGAAGAAACTTTCCATTACGTCGGCTACGGGAAGAGGGATGCCACGCAGGTCGCTGCCCCATTCCAACTGGCTCATAAATCCGCCGCCGATGGCGTTTAAATCCTTCATCAGGTCACGAACGATAAGGTACATTGCAAGTGACATATTAAATCGTTCGCTGTCAGCTTGGTCGCGCAGCTCGAGACGTTTGCCGACGTACCTGTTAATCCAGGCGCGGACTGCTTTAAGCTCTTTTTCGCTATAGGCTTTCTTGTTGAGCATATCGGCGAGGAGCTTCATATCGAGGCGTGTTATTTCCAGGCCGAATGTATTCCTGGTCGGGATGATGTGCGCAAGAGCGGTTTCCATTCCCATCGAGTCATGCCCGAATATTACAACTCTGCGTCCGCGCAGGGCGACAGCGGTAACGGCGGCATAGCACCAGTCGATAAGATTTTTGGACGTCTGCCCGGTCATCTTCGGGTCCATGCCGGTATCGGGCCAGGTGCCGACGTTTAAGGTGGCCATCCGGCCATACTGGCTTATTGCTCCGTTGAGCGCGTGGGCATAGACAACGCCGGGCCTGGGGCCGCTGTTGCCGCAGGTAATGTTTATAGGTGTATTCGAGGGGAACTGCTGCAGGAGCGAAATAGCGGTAAGCTGTGGGAAGGCCCAGGTGTCCGGTACGCATACAAGGATATCAACGCCGGCCTTGCGGAACTGCTGGGCGACTATGTCAGCCTGTGCCTCACCATCTATCAGGACGGTGGAATATACGACCGGCACCGGAGTCTTGTCCGGCATAACGACAGAGCCGCTTATACAATCGGCGGCCATCTTCGCAATGTTCTGACAGCGCGTGCGGCTGGCTTTGTCGATACGCGGGTCGGACGTGGCAAAAACGCCAATTACAGGAACTTTTGGGGTGGCTTTTCTTATATTCGGTAAGTGCTTAGCCGGGACTTTCTTTGCCATTTCTAAACGCTCCTTTCAGAATGACAAGTTTTGTACTTTTTCTACAAAGAAAAGTTTTTCAACTTTTCACATTAAACGTGGAAGTATCTTCCAGTAGTTTTCTCACAAAGTCGAGGAACTGGGCGGCTACTGCGCCGTTGGCGACTTTGTGGTCCACCGAGAGAGTCATATTCATCAGCTTTCGTACCATGATGTTGCCGTTGTCCGGTACACAGGTATCGGTTATCTGTCCGATACCAAGGATGCTGCACTGGCCCGGGACTACAATAGGGATGAAGTTGTCTATTCCGAATGCACCGAGGTTGCTTACTGTGATGCAGCCGCCTTCGACATCGTTTGGGATTAATTTATTGCTGCGTGCCCTTTCAACCAGGGCCTTAGCGTCACGTGCGATTTGCTTTACGTCCTTTTTGTTTACGTCCTTTAGAATCGGCGCAACCAGGCCGTCCGGAACGGATATTGCCAAGCCAATGTTGATAGCTTCGGCCAGCTTGATAGACTCACCAGCCAACTGGCCTGTCATAATCGGATATTTTTCAAGGCCGGTGGCGACCGCCTTGATAATAAAATCATTGTAGGAAACTTTCACATCGGAGGTCTGGTTCAACTCTGTTCGCAGGTCAACCAGGCCGGTGACATCAGCTTTGACAGTCAGATAGAAACAGGGTATCTCACGCTTTGATTTTAGCATTTTCTCTGCGGTTATTTTCTGCAATCTGTTCATCGGAACCGTCGCGCCGAGTTTTACATCCGCCTGAGCCTGAGCTACAGAGGCAGGTGCTGCTGGTTTAGCTGATTTCGAGGCCGCGGCTTGTTTAACGTCCTGTTCCGTGATTTTACCGGCAGGGCCTGTTCCGGTAACAGCCGCCAGGTTCACGCCAAGCTCGCCGGCAAGTTTTTTTGCCCTTGGCGATGCTATTACTCTACCTGCAGGCGCGGCAGGCTGCGGCGGGGCTTCGGCGGGCTGCGGCGCGGCGGGGGCAACCTGCTCAACAGGTGCGGGTTCCGACGGGGCTGCGGGTGCACCACCCTTTAGAGAATCTACAAAATTCTGCGGCACTTCTTCATCTTTGTCGCCAAGGACCAGAAGCGGCTCGCCGACGGCAAGTGTCTGGTCAACCTCCACGAGAATATGCTTAACAAAACCATCGGCGGGCGATTCCATCTCGAGGGTCGCCTTGTCGGTCTCTATCTCAAAAATCACATCACCTTTTTTTATCTCGTCGCCTGCCTTAATCAAACAATTAACAATGGTTCCTTCTTCCATTGTCTGACCAAGCTGCGGTAATCTTACTTCTTTTGCCATTATTTATAATCCTTCCGTTAGTTTTTTATACCATCGCCTTTACGGCTTCGACGATTCTATCAACGCTGGGTATACTTGCCAACTCAAGCGGCTCGCTCATCGGCGGGGGAACGTCGGCAGCCGCCAGATTAACCGGCGCCGCGTCAAGATAATCAAAACCGTGCGAGCCATCGCTGAACTGGTATTCCATAAACCGGCCGGATATTTCTCTTCCTGCGCCGCAGGTACAGAAACCTTCGCTGACGGTGACGAGCCGGCCTGTCTTACGAACCGATTCCGCTATGGTATCAATATCCAGCGGCTTTAGTGTTCGTACGTCTATTACCTCGGCGTCGATGCCGTGTTCGGAAGCCAGGACTTTCGCGGCTTCCAGAGACCACATCGCCATTCTACTGTAGCTGACGATGGTCGCATCGGTACCGGGTTTTTTGATATCGGCCACACCGAGCGGGATTATGTAATCTTCATTAGGAACGGCGCCGAGCTGGCCGTAAGTTGCCTTATGCTCGATAAAGACGACGGGATTATCGCTTTGGATGGCGGCCCTGAGCAAGCCCTTTGCATCGTAAGGAGTCGATGGCATTACAACATACAGGCCGGGTGCATGCATGAGCCAGGCTTCGAGCGATTCCGAATGGTGAGCGGCGATACATCTGCCGACGCCGCCTTCGGTTCGCAGTACCATCGGGACTTTTGCCTTGCCGCCGAACATATAGCGGTTATAGGCTCCAACGTGAACGAGCTGGTCCATCGCTATGGTAACAAAATCGACATACATAATCTCAGCGACCGGCCTCATTCCCCGAAGTGCCGCACCGACGGCGGCGCCGGCAATGGCGGCTTCCGATATTGCGGTATCGATAACTCTTTCGGTTCCGAATTCGGCAGAGAGTCCCCGTGTCGCCTGATACGCGCCGCCGTAAAGACCAACGTCTTCACCCATTATGAACACATTTTCGTCGCGTTTTAGCTCTTCGGCCTGGGCGACGACAACAGCCTGGCCAATTGTCATAACATCCATACCGAACTGAGTGTTAATCTGTCTTTTTGCCTGCTCGGTCGCTTCCTTTTTCGTTCTCGCCGTTGATGAAGCAAGGGCGGCCTGGAAGGCGGTGGTCGCTTCAGCGACTTTTGCACTGAGTACCTTGTCGGCATCAATAAGCTCAGCGGGGTAAGTTTCATCGACATATACATCTTTTGTAAGGTCCGCAGTGTTCGGCCATGGACTGTCTATTCCAAACTTTGTAGCTGTTTCGATAGTATTAAATGCCGTGTCCTTTATCTTATCCAACTGCTCTTGAGTGCAAAGTTTCTCTGTAAGCAGCTTATTGCTTAGAACATTAATGGGATCCCGGTCGTGCCAGGCCTTTTCTTCGGCCTTGGTTCGGTATGCGCGCGGGTCGCTTCGGCTGTGTCCGTACCAGCGATAGGTCTTTGCTTCGATAATTGTCATCTGGTTATCTTTTCGTGCCTTTTCCACAGCACTGCGGACAGCGAGAAAGACTGCAAGGGCATCCTGACCATCGACAATCATGGCGGGGACATCATAAGCAGCGGCCCTTTGAGCGATATCTTCGATATTGCTTGCTTTGGTGGCACCGTCGATTTCACTGCCTGAGAATGGGACGCTCATTCCGTAAAGGTTATTTTCAATAATCGCCACGAGTGGCACGGCCAGCGTTGAGGCCATATTCATTGCCTCGTGAAAACTACCGGTGTTGGTTGAGCCGTCTCCGAAGAACGAGAGCACGACTTTGCCGGTCTTTTTGGACTTTTCCGCCATAGCGGCACCTACGGCCGGTGCCTGGTTGCCGCCGACGATGCCGGTCGAACCGAGATTGTGGCACTTATCGACATCTGCAATGTGCATCGAGCCACCTCTGCCCTTGCAGTATCCGGTCTCCTTGCCCATCAATTCGGCCATCATCCGGTTCCAGTGTGTCTGGCGATCTTCTTCGCTGTCGGCATATTTGTTACCAATTGCACCGCAGTGGCCGTGACCACGGTGGGTTGAACCGATTACATCCCCGCGCTCGATGGCAGCGGTTGCGCCTACAGCGACGGCTTCCTCGCCGGCGTAAAGATGCGAGGCACCTTTGATGATATTCTGGCCCAGGAGATCGAAAACCTTTTCTTCGAAAAAACGAATCTCATAAATGGTCATGAGCCAGTCGGTTGCATTCTCAAGACTGATAGAGCCGTCTGTGATAAGGTCATTGACCTTTGGTTTCGGATCTTTTCGAGTATCCTCAATGCGAAAATCCATACTGTAAATCTCCTCATAATCAACTTTTACGTGGTAACAACGCCGAATCTAACCTGTCAAAAACATTGAAAACTGGTAGTATAGCACAACCTGCCGGTGAAAATCAACCGGGAGGTTGGCATTTTGCTGTTTTTTTGGCAAATGACGGGTACGGAACCATACTAATAGCTTTTTTCGTCCTTCGGAGGGTAAGATTCAGGATTAGGGGAAGAGGCTGGAACAGACAGGTGGATTCTGATAATATAAAGATTACAGAATACCCACCCTGCTTAGGATTTATGGCAAAGCGGTGGGAGCAGGTTGTATGAGAATATCGAGAGAAAGGGTGTGAAGGATTTCCCTATGCGCAATTCTAAAAGCATCACCATGCTATTTTTGAGTATTCTGTTGAGCGGTGGTATAACGAATCATCAAGCTCGGAGTCAAACTACAAAAGCTGAGGAGGTAATGCAACTGCCCAAAGTTAATTTTTTCCTGTTTGGGATGGGCAATCGTGACAAATTCCTCTACCGTGACGGGAAACTTTTCAATGCGCTTACCGGTGAAGCTGTCCGCCAATGGGAAGTGGTTAAGGAGACAATACTTCCCTGCGAATATACCGTGCGATTAAACACCTCGGACGGCAAAGAGATTATCATAACCGAAGACCAGATCGCCGTCCGGATTCAGGAAGGAGCAAAACGGTTTTCTTTGACCGAAGGGACCATAAAGTTGCCAAAATTCGAAGGCCATCCGCAGGCGGGGCTTCTGCGCATTCTGCTGCATGAGATTCTTATCAATATAGTAGATACCAAACCCGTTCCCAATTTTCTGGTTTACTCAAAGCCTTGGTATCGGGACGCAGCCATGGTGGCAATGTGTTTGCAAAAGACCGACAACCTGCATCTTATCAAGCCCTGGATTCTCAAGCTGGAGGAACCTTTTGATCGCAATAATGCAGGCAACCGGGAGCCCGACAACCTGGGGCAGGTCCTTTACCTGATTTCTCTGGTGTCCGATTCCTCGCATCCGCTGGTCGAGAAGGTGCTTGATACGATTCCTGAGTTCCAGAAAGGTAAGCACCTGGATGGGTCAACCGATTTTTCCAAACATCCGGTTTACCAGACAAAATGGCTGAAGTTCGGTCTTCGGGCGCTGGGACTGGAAGATCCTTATGAAATTCCGGAGGTATTCGATTCATATTCGGCGCTGTTCTGGATGGATTATAAGACCGAGTATGTGAAAGGGCGGGGCTTTTCAAAAAAAGGCGTCGCCAATTATCCATATCTTGGCTGGGCCGAGGCACATTTTCACCTCCGGTCGGCACCTATGTCCCTCGAAGAGCAGTATCCACTGACGTGGGAAGCCCACGCCAGCCAGGCGAATTATGACGGGATGAAACTTGTTTCCAAAAAATACACCGACCGAAGAATCTGCGCCCCTCATTCCTGGCACGCAGCGGAAATGTTTCTTTATTTACTCGACGATGCTTTGTTAATTGACTCCGACAGTACAGATAAATAACAGATTAAAAAGATGAAGGATTTTGCTTATGAATATCACTAAAAATATTATATTGTGTTTGAGTATTCTATTGGTTGGCGGGATTTGCTATGGTGAGGACTGGCCACAGTTTCGCGGGCCTAATCGGGATGGCAAATCCACTGAGACGGGGCTTTTGAAAAAATGGCCTGAAGGTGGGCCGAAAAAACTATGGTCGGTGGAGGGTCTTGGTATAGGTTTTTCTTCCGTGGCTATAGCGAGTGGATTTGTTTATACGACCGGCATGATTGACGGGGAAGGATTTCTTTTCGTATACGATCTTGAAGGGAATCTGAAATGGAAAGAATCTTACGGGCCGGAATGGACACGTTCGTACAAGGGGACACGGACGACGCCTACGGTTGACGGAGAGCGAGTATATGTTTTCAGCGGTACAGGGAATATGGTTTGCTTTAAGAGCCGGACGGGTGAAAAGGTCTGGCAGGTCGATACTCTGAGGAAGTTCGAGGGAAAGAACATTCGCTGGGGGATGAGCGGCTCACCGTTAATCGACGGGCGGAAGGTCTATTGCACACCGGGCGGCAAAAAAGGCATAATGGTCGCTTTGGATAAAATGACAGGCAGGACTATCTGGGCCACTACCGGCTTGGATGAGCTATCGGCTTACAGTTCTGCTATTCTTATCGAAAGAGGCGGCAACCGCCTGCTTATAAATATGATTCAAAAATCTGTCATCTGTGTAAACGCAGACAATGGTAAACTAATCTGGCGGGAACCTTATGTGACACCTTCCGATACCGGCGGCGTTACGCCAACTTATAAAGACGGATGCGTGTATGTCACCAGCGCAGTCGAGAGAGAGTTTACCAGAGGCGGAGTATTGTTCGAGCTTTCAGCCGACGGGACATCGGCCAAAGAGAAATGGAACGACCAGACCCTCGACTGCGGCCACGGCGGGGTCGTCCTGGTGGACAGATATTTGTACGGCTCGACCTTCGACGGCATTCCAAAGGGCAACTGGATCTGTCTTGACTGGGACAGCGGGAAAGTTATGTATAAAGCTAAATGGAACGGGAACAAGGGCTCGATTATATATGCCGATGGTATGCTGTACTGTTATGATGAAAATAGCGGAGATATGGCTCTGGTGAAGTCTTCGCCAAAGGGTTTTGATGTAGTCAGCTCATTCAGAGTTACCGAAGGCGACGGCCAACACTGGGCGCATCCGGCCATATCCGACGGCCGGCTCTATATCCGTCATGGTAATGCCATGATGTCATACGATATAAAACTTAAATAATCCTTGCGTATAGCAAGCATCACGCTACTGTCTGCGAGTTCGCACATAATGTTCCTATGCTAATCGTCGTCACTTTCGTGACGGTTCTTTTCGCTTTTTAGCTGGCTCAGTGCGGCCATTCCGCCTATGGCTCCCAGGTTCATCATTTCCAACGCAGAGCTGGGGACGATGATCATTGATCCTTTTTCTTTCAAACCCTCGAACAACATGTTCATACCGCGAAGGTGCATGGCTCCCGGATTCGATTCGTACTGCTTTGCGGCTTGTACGAATTTTTCGGCTATTTCCGTTTCCGCAGTTCCAAGGATGACACGTGCGTGACGCTCCCGCTCGGCCTGGGCTTCTTTGGACATGGCATCTTCGAGGTCTTTGGGCAAAATTATGTCACGGATTTCGACCGACTGGACTGTTATGCCCCATGGATTCGTTTTTTCATCGAGGATTTCCTGAAGTCTCCTGCCGAGCTTTTCACGGTGGGTGAGCAGCTCTGAGAGCTGGTGGGTTCCGATGATATCACGCAGGGCTGTTTGTGCGGAAAGTATGATGGCGAGGTAGAAGTTCTCGACCTCAAGGATTGCTTTCTTGGCATCCCAGACCATCCAGAAGCAAATGGCATCGACGTTGACGGGGACCGTGTCCTTGGTGAGGGTGGACTCAGAGCTAAAGTCGGTCGAGCGTATCCGCATATCGACAGATCGAACAACGGTTTCGATAATCGGGATGATAAAGAATGGGCCCGGTCCTTTAAGGGACCGGAATTTGCCGAGCCTCAGGACTACGGCTCGTTCCCACTGGTTGGCAATCTTGATGCCAAAGAAGCAGATATTCCCAACGAGGGCGGTGCCAATAACAATGTAGAAATTCCATTGCTCCCAGGTACCTTCGACAAATCTGTTAAGGAAGGCGCCGGCCAGCACGACGACGGCAGTTACCAGAGCGGCGACCCAGTTGAGGGACGCTGCTTCTGCTTCCAATTGGGTCGTTGCCTTGTACTCACGGGCAAGGCCTGATTGGTTGACTTTTTGTTCAGCCATTTTCGAGTCTCCTTTGCATATGTGTGACAATTTCTCTTACCGTAAAGCCATATTGGTTGCCACGGGCGACGAGTTCATCACAAATTTGCCGCAGCATACGCTTTTTCTCTGCCTCTCCAATCTCAACCTGCCGGTGACTGACAAAAGTACCGGTGCCTTGCTGTGTATCCAGTATTCCCAGGATTTCCAGCTCCGAATAGGACTTGCGAACGGTGTTTGGATTTACCTGCAGGTTTACAGCTAATTCCCGCACTGTTGGCAACTGCTCGCCGGGCATGAGCCGGTCCGAAGCAATACCATAACGAATCTGGTCAACGATCTGGCGATGGAAAGGAACGCCACTTTTCAAATCTAACTTGAACTCCACCATCAATATTATCCAATCAACAACATAATGTACTATAAATCTATTTCTATAGTGTATTAGTAATATAGCACATTAGGTCAACTTGTCAATTAAAAAATCTGTTT
>CAZWME010000079.1:0-11721 GCA_964634515.1 uncultured Pirellulales bacterium
CTCGAATTTAGTAACCTTCTTGACCAGCTATCGGCCGGCAAGATGCAGGTACTTAACGCGCAGGGTCAGGGACAGGACCTTTCGTTTATACTCCTTCAGCCGGCGAACAGTCTTGGGAACTTCGCCCAAAACACAGGTAACAACCGGATGGCGGCTTTGGCGCTTATTAAACAGGCCGAGGCCTTGCGGACTGAACTGCATTATCGTCCCGGCTCTATCAGCGTGCAGGATTTAACAAACCAGATAAACCAGGCAAAGGCCGCTTACACCGAAGCTGTCCAGAAATCCTCAGCAAATACATCGTTGAAGGCCACGGCCGAATTCGGCCTGGGACTTTGCGAAGAAGAGCTTAGTAACTTTGAGGCAGCACAGCAGATATATCAGGGCATCGTTGCAAAGGCCGATTACGAAGGTACCGTAGCTAACGCGGCAGCACGACACCGCCTTGAGACGATGGACGATTACAGGCAAAAGGTGGTTTTCAAACCGGCGCCGGCACCAGCCGCTGCCACACAGCCGACCATGCAGTTCAATCCTTTTGATACTAATCAATCTTCCGCTACACAACCAACAGTCCGGTTGGACCCGCTTGAGATCACAGTGCCTGCTGAAGTTACGGTGCCTGACGATACTGATAAACCTAATGTTCCCGAGCCCAATGCATCCGGTGAATGATTTAACAGGCAAAACCCAGGGCCTGGATGACGAACATGAGCCGTTAAAGCTGCATGTCGGTAGTTCAATTAAAGAACGCAGGCTCGATAAGTATCTGCACGGGCGTTTCAGCAACTTCAGCAGGCGTTTCATCCAGGATGCGATCAAGGCCGGCACCGTCAAGGTCAACGGCAAAATCGGCAAACCCAGTCTTAAGCTCAGCCCGGGTGACGTAATCGATATGACACTGCCTGAGCCGCCCAGTAAGGACATTTTACCCGAAGATATTCCCCTGGATATAATTTATGAGGATTCCTGTATAATCATCCTGAATAAGCAGTCTGATATGATTGTGCACCCGGCTCGCGGCAACACACACGGCACTTTGGTAAATGCCCTTACGTTTTATTCGGACAAGCTTTCAAGCGGCCTTGGTGAATTTCGACCGGGTATCGTACATCGGCTCGATAAGAACACGACCGGTGTTATGGTCGTTGCAAAAGACGATGGAACACAGTGGAAAATCGCAAAGCAATTCGAGCGCCGTCAGGTCAATAAAAATTATCTGGCCATCGTTCACGGTACGCCTGAATTAACAGCCGACCGCATAAAAGTACCGTTGGGTATTCATCCAAGGCACAGGGAGAAATACGCAATTAGGCCTGATGTAGGAAAAGAATCAATTACTTTTTATGAGGTTCTTGAATCTTTTCGCGGCTTTTCTCTGTTGAAGATGACGCCCAAAACCGGACGGACCCATCAAATACGCGTACACCTCTTATATATAAAGCACCCCATCGTAGGCGATGGTATGTACGGCGGCAGATTAGTTTATCCCTGGCAGTTGGCCGATGCCGAGCCCGCCGTGCAGCAGCCTGTCATAAACCGCGTTGCCCTGCACGCCCACACGCTCGAATTCAAACACCCCGCGACAGAGAAAATGGTGAAATTCGAGGCCCCCTTACCCGAAGATATGCAGAACCTCCTCGATATGCTCAGAAAACACCGCAAAACCTGATGTGAGTTTGTCATACTACACAGCTTTCGATTGCGGAAGCGGACAGCGTGAATCTACCCTGTAATATTTATTTCTGAGGGAGTATTGCACGGATGATTTCTGAGCTGGCCGCTGTTTATAGTACTACCTTAGGATACTGCTTTTTCCGGGACGAGTCGGACTTCAACTCTGCAATGTAAGGCGCTTGCAATGCGGCGGAGCATGTTAAAGCTGTGGCCGCTGTAATCTGCATCTTCCAGCCGGCTGATAACAGATTGGGTGGTTCCGACTAATTTCGCCAACTGTGCCTGACTCAGGCCTTCTTGCGTGCGAAGGTCATAAATTTGGCCTGCTATATATGCTTTTTCTCGTTCCTCTTTAAGAGACTCAAGTCGCTTTGGATCATTCTTGATATATCGATTGTGCAAAATCTTCACGGCATTAGTTGTAGTTGTTTTTTTCTTTGTCATTATCGTAGCGTGCCTTTATATGTATGAGCAGTTGGGTTTTGAATATAGGTATTGCGATGTCTTATAGCCTTGTTAATTTCACTTTTTGGAACCTTTTTTTCTTTAGTACAACCGTGTGAAACAATGACTGCATTTTTGCCTTCAAAAAAGTACAATATGCGGTAATTAACTTGCTTGAGCTTGGCCCGCAACTCATAAATTCCTTCTTCCAGCATATCGCAATGAGGCCTCCTTAGATCATATCCAAATTCCTCAAGTAACTCTATTTTCACAGTACATTTATTTACAGCTTTCTGAGGCAAGTCATCGAACCATTCAAACAATGGTACCGATTCGTCTTTGTCTTGGTAAATAACAATATCTGTTTTAGGCATTTTCGCCGACTCCTTAAAGTATCGCATATTTGCGATATTAATTCAAGTAAAATCTCGCTATTTTATAAGTTTTTTTCACGGTATAGAATATCTCAAGCCTTCCGCAATCCGGCCTGTTTCTTTACCTCTCCCAAATCTGTGTTATTCCTGTGGGAGTTTTGCAAGGTCGATGTCTGATCCGGCAACCATTAGGATGTCATCCTGGTATATGATGGTGTTGGGCATAGGAACGTTTATGATTTTGCTTTTCTCGCTCTTTTTGCTTTTGCTGTGTTCGCCCCTCTTAATCAAAACAAGGTTCACGTTGTATTTCTGTCGCAGTTGCAAATCCATAACGGTCTTTCCGTCGAAGCTGGGAGGCGCCTTTATTCGGGCCAGGCTGTAGCCGGGCGTGAAGTCTATTTTCTCCCCGATTTGTGGCGCGATAAGTTTATAAGCCCATCGCTGGGCCGATTCAATTTCAGGATAGATGACTTCTGTTGCGCCTACTTTGGAGAATACTTCGCCTGCAATCAAATCTTCCGCTCTTGCGTATATTTGTTTTACCCCCATCTGCCGAAGGTTAAGGACCGTCAGTACCGAGGCCTCAAAACCTCGCCCTGTTCCCTGACCTATGCCGATGATAGCAACGTCAACCTTATCGATACCCTGGGCCTTGAGCGCTTCTTCATCGGTACTGTCGAGCCTGACGGCGTGGCTTACCTGGTCTCGAATAAGCTCTATCTCGTCTCTGTTTCTGTCAATAGCGATAACCTCCGCTCCGCTCATTGCCAGAGCGATGGCTAATTTCTGACCAAACCGTCCCAATCCTATTACAGCAAACCGCTTCATAACTTAATCCTCGTTTCTCGATCCATATTTGTCGATTCCCGCCGAGACAGGCATCGAACATCCAGTTTACCCGACGATTACCGCCTCATCCGGGTAATTATATCGAGCCGGTTTTATATCAAACGTCAGTGCCGCCAGCAATGTCAAAGGTCCAAGTCTTCCGATAAGCATCGTCGCAATAATAATCAATTTGCCGGCGGATGTCAAAGAAGGTGTTATACCCGTAGTCAGACCGACTGTCCCCAGTGCGGAACCGGCCTCGAACATAATATCAGACATGGTAAATCCGTCATTTGAGTTCTCAGTAATGCTTAGTGCCAGTGTAGCAGTGAATAAAACGGCTACGAAGAGCAGTGTAACGGTTACCGCTCTGCCTACAACCACTATCCGTACCGACCGCTTGAACATCTCGACTTCCTGTCGCTTGCGCAGCGCCGCGATGGCGGTCATTACCACCACGGCCAAAGTTACGGTCTTGATTCCGCCGGCGGTAGAGCCCGGCGAGCCGCCTATGAACATCAGCAGGATCAAAATAAATTTGCTCGACGCCGACGTCGCCGAGATATCGACCGTATTGAAACCCGCCGTTCTTGCCGTAATAGATTGAAACAGAGCGCCAAGTACACTGATTTTTTCAGGAGAATTGCTTCCACTGGCATAGCGTTCGAACACAAGTATAGCCAACATGCCCAGGACTATAAGACAGGCGCTTACGCTGATGACTATCTTTGTCTGGAGCCGCAGCCTTTTTGGTGTTTCCATTGAAAGCCGGTATCGTTTGAAGAACAGCTTTTTTAAGATCCTTTTTACTCTGTCGGTTGCGGTATTGACAAGGTCATATAGCACGCCGAAACCAAGCCCGCCCAGGATTATCAGCGGACAAACTACCACATATACACCCCAGCTTTTGTCATAGCTGATGAAACTGTCGTTGAATAAACTAAAGCCCGCATTACAAAAAGCACTAATCGAATGAAAGATACTGCAAAACCACTGCTGGTGAGTATTATCAATTCGCCCGGGCACATCGTTCCACATTCCGAGGAGACTAACCGCGCCAACAGCTTCTATAACAACCGTTCCAATGAAGATGAAGGCTATTATATTACCGATTCTGCTGAGTGTGCGGGTGCTGAGCAAGTCCTGCATTGCCACCTTTTCGCGCAGGCTCAATGCCTGTCCCAGTAGCAGCGCAAATACCGCGCCAAAGACGACTATTCCCAAACCTCCGAGCTGAATCAAGGTCAGAATGACTATCTGCCCCATTAAACTAAAATCCTGGCCTGTGTCTTTGACGATAAGGCCGGTAACACAAGTGGCACTGGTCGCCGTAAAAAGAGCGTCAACAAAACTTAAATTATCGCCGGTCGATGCCAGAGGCAGCATTAGTAATCCGGCCCCGGAAATTATCAAGACCAAAAAACTTGCGATTAATGTTTGTGTTGGGTTCTTGCCTGATGCCGCCATGTTTACACTGGTCCTGCATAGCTTGGCCACTACCTGTATGACCAGATAGATACCTACTGCGAAGTGCCGAATCTCCACAGCTTCAGCCTTCGAAGGAGCAAACCAGCGGCCTGCTCCTATTGCGATAATGCCAAGCATAAGCAAAAGCGGAATTTCGAACCAGTTTGCCCACCAGAAATCGATCTTTGAAGCTGAATTGGAGAACCGAATTATTTTCTCCACTATGAAGATGCAAAGCAAAGCGACCTGGATGGAATATAAGACCACATCCGGCAACAGCTCTTTCTCAAAACCGCCGAAGAGCAGAACAAAAGACGCCACAACCATCGCCGACGTCAAGGCATTGACCGTGGTTAAAATATTTTCGAGCCGCTTGTTTTTATATTCTATCCGCATAATTCAATTTTCGTTCTTTGAATTTAGATGGATGATTGTAAGTTTAAAGATAACAAATCGCAAACTGAAAAACTGAAAATATTCAGGCCACATCCGCTAAGCCCAGTGCATCGCCGAACTTAGCCAGTAAAGCCTGACGGATATTTTTATGTTCGGCTTCTATTAACATCGGGTCCTGCGAGACCAGCTCGAACGCGTTTTTCCGTGCCATCACCAGCAGGTCGAAGTCATCTACTATATTTGCGATTTTCAAATCCGGCAGTCCGTGCTGTCTGGTGCTGAACATCTCGCCCGGTCCGCGCAGTCTTAGATCATGCTCGGCGATCTCAAAACCGTCATTGCTTCTGGTCATAACTTCGAGCCTGCTTTGAGCTGTTTCGCTGTCGGTCTCGGCGAATAAAAAACAATATGACTTAGCCTGGCCTCTTCCGATACGTCCTCTCAACTGATGCAGTTGTGCCAGGCCAAATCTGTCCGCATCTTCTATTACCATTATTGTCGCGTTCGGCACATCAACTCCGACCTCAACTACAACTGTTGAAACAAGCGCATCGATTTTGGCTTTGCGAAACTCCGACATAACCTGCTGCTTTTTAACAGAGGGCATCTGTCCGTGCAGAAGCTCAACTGTAAATTCCGGAAAAATCTCCGCTGAAAGATACTTCCACTCGTCGGTCGCGGCTTTAACATCATTGTCCTCCGTAAGGGTTCCCGAGGACTGTTCAACGGCGGTAATCCGGGGATAAACAAAATACGCCTGTTTGCCCGCCTTGAGGCGCTCTCGGATAAATTCGTAGGCTTTGAGCCGGTTTTTCCGCTCGACCCAGCGTGTAATTACGGTGCCCCTGCCCGGCGGCGAATGCTTGATTACGGAAACATCCAAATCTCCGAACGCGGTCATCGCCAGCGTCCGTGGAATGGGTGTAGCCGTCATAACAAGGCAGTGCGGAGTGGTTTGCTTTCGCAGTTTCGCCCTTTGTTCGACTCCGAATTTATGCTGCTCATCAATTATAACCAGCCCTAATTTCCGAAGCTCGATATCTTCCTGTAATAATGCCACCGTGCCGACGATAATATCAATATCGCCGCTTTTTATCCGTTCCAAAAGCTCGGCTCTTTTTTTGCCGGTCAATCCGCCTGTTATCAAAATCCTTTTGACATTGCTGTTCCTTAAATATCTTTCGATGCTTAGAGAATGCTGGCTTGCTAAAATCTCCGTAGGCGCCATAATCGCCACCTGCATTCCATTGGCGACCGCCAGTAAAGCGGCGTAAAGCGCCACCACCGTTTTGCCCGACCCCACGTCACCCTGCAAAAGACGGTTCATCGGCTCGTTTCTGCTCATGTCCGAAACGATTTCAGCTATGCAGTCGTTCTGGTCCTCAGTTAGTAAAAATGGAAAACGTTTTCTGATTCGGCTGTCGATTTTATCACTGCAAATGCAGGATCTGGCCGTCGAAAAATGCTGCACCTTATACCGGCGGAGCGCCAATCCCAACTGCATTAAAAACAGTTCGTCGTACTTTAATCTGCGTTTTGCCTGTGCCAGTTTCTTTTCGTCCGGCGGTAAATGTATCCACTTAAAAGCATCTTTTCTGCCGATAAGGTTTGCTTTCTTCATAAAACTCTTGTCATAAAACTCCGGCACAAGCTTATCGGCCGCCTGATGTACGCGCCCTATTATCTTTTTGATTTGACCGCTGCTCAGTCCTTTACAGGCGGGATAAATCCCGCCGCTGAAATACTCCGCCGGGCGTTGATAATCTTCGTCGAGCACAAAGAACTTCGGATTGGTCAACTGCAACTGATGTTTATATACGGCAGCTTTGCCCGATACCATTATTACCTGGCCGGGCGCTAATTGATTGCGAAGATATCCCCCGTGAAACCAGATAACCCTGCATACTCCCGTGTCGTCACTGATTGCAGCTTCGAATAGCGGCTGCCTGCGATAGCTCTGGTAGTCTGTTGATTCGATAAGACCAATAACGGCCGCATCCTTGCCCGGCTGGATCTGATTTATTTTTATCAACTCAGGCAGGAAATTCCAGTCGCGTGGAAAATACTCTAATAAATCCCCTACGGTTTCAACGCCCAATTTTGCGAAGGTCTCGGCCCTGGAGGGGCCTACACCTTTTACGTATTGGACCGGCATGGAAATGCGGAGCCTGTTCTCTGATTTTTCGTTAATCTCAGTTGTCGTATGTCCTGACATAGGACACACATTATCAAATTTCAGTTAATTTGAATAACAAAATATCACAATGCAATTCTTACGTTATTGTGCGAAACCGTGTTTACCGAGAAGTTTAACAAACCGGACGTCGCAGATTACTCTTTCGATAAGTTTGTCCCGTCTTTTTTCGCAGACAACCAGTTTCTGTGCCCCGCCATAACCGACAGGCCCGACCAGAAAACCGCCGTTTGCAAGCTGTCTGAGCAGGGGTTTGGGCATTTGAGGCACTGCGGCGGTAATCATAATCCTGTCGAAGTATCCGGATGGGGGCAACCTTGATTCCGACCAGCCGCAACTGCCGTCATCAATATAGAACTCAACGTTACTTACGCCCAACCTGCCAAGGACAGCCTGGGCCGACTCGGACAACTCGGCAAATCTTTCTAC
The DNA here is from genome assembly GCA_964634515.1 of uncultured Pirellulales bacterium. Classification (GTDB taxonomy): domain Bacteria; phylum Planctomycetota; class Phycisphaerae; order Sedimentisphaerales; family Anaerobacaceae; genus NIOZ-UU13. Next base: position 7,813 of record CAZWME010000079.1, read on the forward strand.
GGTATAGACTTTTTTTGCCAGCTTACTCAGCACGGCGGTCTGATATCCGCTGCCCGTTCCAATCTCCAGGACCTCACAGTCGGGGCCAACCCAAAGTTCCTGAGTCATCAGGGCGACAATGTACGGCTGAGAAATAGTCTGGCCCATCCCGATTGGCAGCGGGCCGTCGGTATAAGCCTGGGAAAGATACGTCTCCGGTACAAATTCCTCCCTCGGAACCTCAGCCATCGCTTTGAGCACTTGCTCGTTGGTTATACCGCGTCCCTTAAGGTCCCACCTGAGCATTCGTGCTTTGGCTTTGTCAAATTTGTCTTTTTTCTCCCGTTCACACATAGTTGTAATAATCGCTTTTAAGTAGTTTTTTTGCAAACCAATTTCGGTTTTGCTGTAAAGAGTTTGACGATTAAAAAAATAAAAGTTTGACGGCCGCTACGGCTGCTAAAATCTGAACAACTGCGGCGAATGTTTTTTGCGGGATTCGTTTTAGAAAAAATATCCCAATCACCGCGCCGGCGGCAATAAACGGCAGCATCATCAAATCAAGTTTCACCGATTCGGCTGTCATCATATTAAGGTTACTGCTGAACGGCACCTTCAGCCAGTTGACAACGAAGAAAAACCACGCTTGCGTCCCGACATATTCTATCTTTCCCAATCGCATCGCCAGAAGATAGATGACCATAACAGGCCCGGCGGCATTGGCCATCATTGTCGCAATCCCCGCCATAAAACCCAGCACAAGAGCAAACCACCACTGAGTCGGAATCGCTGCGTCTTTGCCCCCGGTTTTTGTCCGCCAAAAGTGTACAGTCAGCATGACTAAAACTATCCCGCCGATAATCGGCTTGAGTTTATTATCATCATCGATCAGGCGCAGAAAAAAATACCCTGCGACAATCCCCGCGAGAGCGGGCGGCAGCAGCCTCAGCACATGAGTCCACCTGGCATTGTGCCGATGATAGGCTACGGCAAATATATCTGCCAGTATCAGGATACCGAGCAGCACACCCACGGATTGCCGCGCGTCAATCGCAATTGCCATCAAAGGCACAACCAGGATTGCGACCCCGGGTATCCCCGTCTTTGCAATCCCCACCATCATTGCGCACAGCGCGACAATAATCCAGCCGGACAATTCCAATTCCAACGTACCTGCTCCTTTTTCAAAGTTTTTCACAACCTTTTTAAATTCTAAACTTTGCAATCTATCGGTTTTAAGCCTTCTTTGCAATTGACAATTGGTAATTGATAATCGAAAATAAACAATCTTCTTATAAATGGTTGATTTCAAAAGGAGGCCGAAAAATGAGTATCCGGAGAATTGCTTCCGATGGGCGGGCTAAAAAAGCACTTTTTTACCTGCTGGCAGCTCTTTTAGGAGGATGTGTGCCCGTTATGTCGCTGCATCCGCTTTATACTGAAAAGGATGTAGTGTTCGAAGAAAGACTGCTGGGCAGGTGGGTGGATGATCCCAACAGCCCTGAAACTACATGGGAATTCAATCGTATTGAAGAACCGAACAATGCGTACAACCTGGTTTTTTCAGACGAGGAAGGAAAAAAAGGATCGTTTGTTGCTCATTTGGTCAGACTGCAGTCCGTAAGGACTCCCAAGGAGAACAGGCTCTTTTTAGATGTTTATCCGAGCAAGCCGCCTTGGGAAATAGAGGACCCGAACCAGTTAGAGCTACCTTATAACTCTTTTTTCTTAATACCGGCCCATACATTTATAAAGATAGACTTCATCGGGCGTAAGTTGAAAATGTGGTTAACAAACGATGAAGATATGGAGAAACTTCTCAAAGAAGAGCCGAACGCCGTCAAACATACGTTCATTGAGGACAAGCTTATTCTTACGGCACCTACTAAAGAACTCCAGAACTTTGTACTTAAATATGCCGATGACAAAAGAGTGTTCAAGGGCGAGATTGTCCTGGGTCGTAAGAAAAACTAAAAACAAGAATAACCCAAAATCTATCGAACCTTAACGGCAGTTCGAAAGAATATATATACAGGTAATATTTATGACTGCTAAGCCCGAATATAAACAGGTACCCAAACCACAGTATAGTGCACTTACCGAGCCGAGGCGCTATCTGGTAAATATCGATTCTATCTCGACACACCAGCTTTTTACGGATTGCCTGGTGATAGGGGCGGGCATAGCAGGCCTTCGTGCCGCAATTGAAGCAGCCGAGCACTGCAATGTCATCGTCGTTTGCAAAGATACCATAAAAAACAGTAACACCGCCAAGGCCCAGGGCGGTATCGCCTCGGTGCTGAGTAAAGCGGACACATTCGAATCCCACATAGCCGATACGCTTAAGACCGGTTGCGGGATATGTGATGAGGCCATAGTTGACCTGGTCGTTCGCAAGGGATCGGAACTGGTAAAGCAACTGCTCAAATGGGGTACTGAATTCGATATGGTTGACGGGCATATAGCTGCTACACTCGAAGGCGGTCATAGTTACCCTCGTGTTGCTCATGCCCACGGCGATGAAACCGGGCGGATAATTTTAGAGGCACTGATAAAAAAAGCCAGGCAGAATTCGAATATCAGAATACTGGAAAATTTCTATGCAATCGATTTGCTTACCAACGAAGAGAGCAAATGTATAGGAATGGTTGGTCACGATAATCACAGGAGCCCCCAGATAATCTGGGCGGCAAACACAATCCTGGCGACTGGAGGGGTTGGGCAGCTCTATCGCGAAACCACGAACCCGGAAGTTGCAACCGGTGATGGTATTGCTATGGCTTACCGAGCCGGTGCCGTATTGCAGGACCTGGAGTTTGTGCAGTTCCACCCGACCACGCTCTACATTGCGGGTGCCGTACGGGCCTTAATTACTGAGGCGCTTCGAGGTGAAGGGGCGGTGCTGCTGGATTCTAAAGGCCGGCGTTTTATGAAGGACTTCCATGAGGCCGCCGAGCTTGCACCTCGTGACATTGTCAGCCGGGCCATCCTTACCCAGATGAGAAAAACCGAGTCAACAAATGTCTATCTGGATGTTCGGCACATGGATAAAGCATATTTTGCGAAAAGGTTCCCGTACATTAACGAGCTTCTCGAAAGTTTCGATATAGATATTGCTAAAGACCTTATCCCTGTCCGGCCCAGCGCACACTATATGATAGGCGGTGTAAAGACCGACAGCCTGGCTAAAACAAGTATCGAGAATCTTTACGCCTGCGGTGAAATAGCTTCCACCGGACTGCACGGCGCGAACCGGCTCGGTAGTAACTCACTGCTCGAAGGTCTGGTATTCGGCAAAACGGCCGGGAAGGTTGCTTCCCAGGGAACAGAAGCCGGCGCGGTGCATCTTAAGCATCCTTTGATAAAATATCGAATACCGCATTCGGATCGTACCCGTCTGGATGCCGACGATGTAAGGAATTCACTTCGGGCCCTTATGTGGCGAAATCTCGGCATCACCCGATGGGCGCAATTACTCGGTGAGACCCAGGAGATTATCAGTTTCTGGCAGCGCTATGTGATGGACAAAATCTTTGATTTGCCCGATGGCTGGGAATGCCAGAATATGCTTACAGTCTGTCTTCTTATGGCACAGTCAGCGCAAAAGCGGCAGGAAAGTCGGGGAGTCCACTTCAGAAATGATTTCCCCGAAACCGATGATGAGCACTTCAGGAAACATATCGAAATAGTAAGATGATGAACTTTGTAAGATTTTAACCGTATCTTTATTGTCTTTTCCATAAATGATGACGGAGAAATTCAAAAGCACCACTGAAAAGAATATTATGGTATAATAATTACTAAAGAGTCGTAAAAAATAAGTTTTCAAAAGTTAATAATCTATTAAAAGAGTGGGTCAGGCGACCGCCCCCGCTGCTTCGCTTTTGCGAAGCAAAACGGCGGGGGAGGAAAGTCCGAGCAGGACAGGGC
>CAZWME010000080.1:0-11411 GCA_964634515.1 uncultured Pirellulales bacterium
GTTTCACAAGGACGGACAACTGTTTCCAGCTCAGCAATGTTTTGTGTTCGGATTTGAGCCTGATAGGAATATCATTAGGAGTAATGTCGCTGGCATAAAAAGCTTTCGGCTGGACACCTTTTATGGAACCTATTTCGAAAAATCGCCCGTTAGTTAAATCCCACCCTTTGTCTTTACCATTATAAACCGCCTTTTTGGCATCAATCCGGCCGGTTACTTCCCAGATGTACGAATCAGCTTTCTTACGTCTTGTGACGATGGTGGGGTTATATAGTGTTGACGTTCCTACATCAAATCTTCCGGAGCAGATTAGTGAGCCGTTGTCGTCGTTTATAAACTTGATAGTATAGATTTCCTGGCCGGGAATATCATCATGACTGCGTACGAGTTTATCTGCGAGTGACGGTATTACAAATTCCTGGTCAATTACCAGCACAGCGGTCAGCAACAATGCTAGAAGCACTATCGGCGCAATAACCCTCTTCAAACTAACTCCGGATGCCATCACGGCTACCAGCTCATTTGAATATACCATCTTGCTGAATGAAAAGGAAGCTGCGACAACGGTTATCATTCCGGCGAATTCACGAAAGTAAAGTGTGCAGTTCAGAGCATAAAATACCAGTATATTTTTCATGACGGCCATGGCGCTAAGTGTGTCGTGCTCGGTAAATTCGTCGAGATTAACGAACAAATCAATAATTATTCGCAAACCTATCAGAACGCAAAAGGCAATTACATAGCCAATCAGAAAATTCTTTGCAACATATCTGTCCAATATTTTCATATTTTGTATTCTATGAATAGTAAACTATGAACAATTATTAGTTTTTCAATAACCAGCCGTATATCACAACAGCCAACAAAGACAAAAATGCCAATCCAGCCCACATCAAAGCTATGCCTGAAACGTCCTGTGAGCCGAGGTTTTCGGTTATGTGCTTGCCGCTCATTATGCATACTACCAATACTGCGGCGGGTACACAACTTGCGCCAAAAGCGCTGAGCAGATGTCCGCCTTTCTTTATTATGCCCAGGCCGATACCAATCATTATCATAGATACACAGCCTATTCCGAACACCAGCCTTGAATGTGTTTCGGCCTTTATCTCCACAAATGTCTTTTGGATTTTTCTTCGAAGTTCCTTTTGCAATTTTGACAGTTCCAGAGTTGGTTTCAAACCTGATAATGGCCTGGCAAGCATTTCTGCCTGTAATGATAATGATTCGTCGGTTTCAGTTCTGAATTGATTTGCTATGGCCTCTACGGCCTGTGGCAGTACCAAACCACGTATGATATCACGCCCCCTTATTGTTCCTGTGCCTTCCACTCTTGCATTATAGATGTCCATTGTCAAAGTCGGTGCCAGCTTATCGCCCTCGATATGCAGCGAAGCCCTTTCGCATTTTAAAGTTCGCAAAACCCGCTTATTGTCCGTATCGTATTCAATGACCCTAACGTTACGGGACAATTCAATTTCTTCTTCGTCTTTTGCATTGCATTGACCGGCAGTAAATCTGACAGATTTTGTGCTGCCGAGCAGTTCATAGAAGCTGTCGGAACTACCGGCTATTCTGATATTAATGTCCCTCGCTAAGAGCTCTGTGGTCAGTTGCGCAAAAGTATCGCGAGCCAATTTACCGATCGGCTTAAACTGCATCAGGTCTGCCTGGATTTTTTTCATTTCACCGATTTTTTTGAACTTAATATCATCACCCAACAGCGAGTCGAATTCCTTTGTCAACGTCAGCGACTCAGCCCCTCCCTCGTCCATATCGCCCATTTGGTGAGCCATGTATGCAGTTATTTGCACTTCCTCGAATCTGTCACGCGACCTGAAATTGACTTTTGCCCCTTGAGATGTGGTAATCGTTCCAATCCCGTAATCTTTTACTTCAACGGAAATCACACCGTAAAGTGTATCGTGTTGCAGGTCGGCCTGGTCGGCATAAATCAGATACTGGCTGCCCTTCCGGCTGCTCGGCAGTTCGTAATACCTGTTCCGCTGGATATTTCGGAAAAGTATTTGTTTGGCATTGTTCTTGAGGGAATCTTCGGCTAAGTGTACGAATGCCGGCATTACATGAAAGCTTAAAAGCAGATTTGCAACCGCAACCATAACCGCTAAAGCCAGACCCGGATAAACCATCGTCAGCAGACTTATGCCGCTTGCTCTGCAGGCGTCAAGCTCATTATCGCCGGCAAATCGGCCGTAAACGAGGGCACCGGCGAATAAGGCCGACATTGGAAGCACAAACGTCAGAGTTATCGGCAGAAAATAACCCATCAGGTGGATTACCTGTCGAGGTCCTACGCCATATTCCTGTACCGGCCTAAGGATACTGCCTAAGCTCAGGATTAATGTCAGCGCTACGGCCGCTAATATAAAAACTCTGAAAAGCTCTTTAAATAAGTATCTGTGTAGTGTAAAGACCATTTTTAAGTATTTACCAGTGCCTTCTCTCTTTGGCTGTTAGTTATTATTTGCTAAATACTATTGACCAAACAGCTTTTTGCAACAAAATTCTCTATAAGTTGTTTAGAAGCAGTTTCAAAACTCAATTTCCGCTACAAACGGCTGCAATTTCCTCTCGCGGCGTTGTCGGCACAAAATTCGTCCTCGACGTAGCTTTGGCTACGCCTGCGGCGATTTTGAACCTCCGCCTTGCGAGAGAAAACTTCGCTCGTTCTCGCGATGAAAGCAGTTTTGAAACCGCTTCTATGTAGTAATTTCTGAATGAGATATGTATCTCAGGGGAGATTCCATAATGACAGGATTTTTGCCGGGAATCGGTGCAGGTTTTTCAATTTCTGTCTTAATTAATAAATGAACAATTTTCAGATAGATTGTAAGTTTTCAGATTCTTTACTGAAAACGTCAAACTCCGGGCCGAATTGTTTCAGGTATAACAGAGAGTAGCTCCGCGTGAAAACATGTACAGGCAATATCAGGACGGTCCCGATATAGGGTATCGCCAGGATACAGGCTGCGCAACAACACGTTACAAGAACGGCAGTTAAAATGATAGCACCAATAGCTATTCCTATGGCGAGTTGAAAGAGAATATAAAGTAGAAAGCGGGCTTTATTTACAGAGAGAATTTTGAGGAATTCCCGCCAGCCGGTGGTGCAGCTTGTTGTTCGTAAGAACATAATTGGCACGACAAAATCCATTGTGAATTTACTGATTAAGCCGAAAATAATTGCCCCGACAAGAATAAAAAGACCGGTTAATATTCCTCCAAAAATACCGATTGCAATTGCCCCGTCGCCGGCTATCATCATCACAATACAACCAACGGCTAAAAGAATTGGCAATCCGATAACAACAAAACCTATTAATCCTAATACGATTCTGAACAAAAATAAGCTATTGGCATGCTGCCGGAATTTTGTCCAGGGAATTGAGATCTCAGCTTTGTTATGAGCAACGCAGTGTAGGAACATAAATCGGCCGCGACTGCTTAACCACGTAAGAACAAGCCAGAGAACTATCCCGAGAGCCACAACCACAACGGCCACAGGAATAATCCAGTGCAGATTCTCCAGAACAAAATTTTTTGCCTGACCTAAGCCTTCGTGAACATTGGAAGGTCCTCTTCCTCCTCTTCCGCCGCCTCTACCCCCGCCCCCGCTGCCAAGATATGCCAGCCAGGCACAAAAGCCGATGATGAACCACTTGCCTAAGTCGAAAGGCCTAAAAAGGATTGTCTTTACCCTCTCGAAAGCCGGACCGATAGGGTCTATTACGCTTACGTTTATCTCATGTGCGTTCATATAACAAGTCCTCCTGGACAAATATATCGGTTAATAAAGAACACTGCTATAAATAATACGCTTTTGTGTAGTCAAATCTTCATTTTTACCATTTTTTTAGGGGATATATCGTTATTGACCGAAATATAAGACTTACGCTGCCGGTTTTTCCTGCTGTTTTTTCAGTAATCGCAGTTCTTTTTGGATTGGCCAGTCGCCGAATGCCAGAATAAAGGGCATGATAATATTCGCTATTGGTACAAGCATTAGCAGTCCGAGTGCCCAGCAGTAGCCGGCCTTGGAAAATATCTTGCAGAAGATCAATATTTTTATGATGAGCACTATCAGGCCCATTAGAATTGCGAATGAGATTAGTATTGCGATAAACATGGGTGGACAATGCTGGAAGTCAGGACCAAATTCCATATTTTTTCCCCTTTCAATTAGTTTTAGGATATTACCTTAACAGCAAACATTGATGAAATCGTTATAATTTGTTTAGTCTGGCTATCGCTCGAGCTATTTGGTCACGTTGGGCTTCGATGGGGGCCGGGTCTTTTGTGAAGTTGGTCATGTCCTTTGTGATGCTTTCGGGCACCTCAAGCAGAGCCGTGTATTTTTTTAGCTGTCGAACTGTGAGTTTGTCCTTTTTAGTTTTGAGTAGCCTTCTCAGAATAGCCATGTACTCGTAATCCTCGATGCCGTCACGCAGCATTTCCCAGCGGATGCTATCAACCGGACCTTCGAGAACCGGCCCGGCCGGATGCGCATCCGCGGCCGCCTCGGGAGGATAAATGAATCGCCCGTCACCATTACCCCAGGGTTTTTTGACGCCTTTGGGTGTACCGTAACCGACCCGCCAGCCCATTGGATCTTCATAAGGATTCTGAGGATGCTCCGGATCAGGATAAGCGGTGGAGCTTGTCCAGTAGTTTGTCTGCCAGACTAAAATACCGTCAATTTTGCGTTTCCAGGTTTGCCATAGCCAGACCCGCAGCTCGGTGCCGGGGTGGTCGATGAATAAAGTGCAATAGGGTGCCTTTGGGCCTGTGCAGACATACCACCAGAATTTTTCGCCATATTTGCGTCGTTGTTCAGTTGGTCCGTCTTTATGGTTATTTGAAACAGCGCACCAGATATCCGGCCCGCCAATTAGCTCCGGTTCGACCTGCTCGGTCAGCATACGAGTGATATCGGGGGCTGCTTCTTTGAGCTTGGCGAACCCGTTCATAACAAACTCGTAGTCTTTTGGGGCGGGTTCGTCGAACCAGTAAACAAAGGCCTCGTCAAGCCAGCCTTTTTCGCGCAGGTGCTCCTGGAGTTCCCGACAGTAGGTGTTAAAGGCGGCTTTGTAATGGTGTGTATCCTCGCTGAATCCGAGCAGTTCCGGGTCACGCCGAGCATGAAAAGTGCCGCCGCCGAGCCCCGGAATGCCGAGCCGAAAGGAGTTAAAGTGGTAGTAATCAATTCCCCGTTCCATCGCTTTGTCCCAGCCGGTCCAGTCAAAGACCGGCTTAAGCTCTTCGGGTTTAATCGACTCGGTCACTTTGGGCCAGGTGACTGCAAGTCCATCAAGCGGTGCAGGATTGTAGGGTGATATATGATGGGCTCCGAAGCTGGCCCAGTACTTGTCGATGACCTGACGTTTTTGTTGAAGACCGGAGAGTTTCTGGTAACGGAATACGTTGGATGGAGTAAAGCCGAAAGCTGTCGTGCAGGTCATCTGTTCGGGAAGAACGAAATCATAAACCTTCATGCGTAGTTTAACATCGGCGTTGTAGTTTTGTGCAGAAAGATGAATACTGCCTGTATAGACTCCGGCCGGTACTCGGCCTGGCACTTTGACACGGAGCCAGAACGGCTGATTTTTATTTGCCTGTAGTTTGATAGTACCCTTAAAAGGTGGCAGGGGATCGGGCCAAAGGCCTGGTGTCGAGCTTTTGTCGGTTGGGACTGTAACATTGACGTATCGAACTTCGAGCACTTCTATGTTTTTGGCAGGGATAGTTACTCCATCGGGGCCTTTAATCGCTGTGGCGCGCACGGTGAAATCTTTTAAGGAAACTGTTGGCCTTATTACTAATTGCGCAGCCTCTGCTTCGTTACGGGCGGCACGTATCGTAATCGCCCGGCCTTTTGTTTTGGGCAGTGGTTTATCAGGGCTTATTTTCCATCCGGATGAGGCCCACCATAAACCGACCTGCTCTGTGGACGAGGAAAGCATTTTGCCATAGGTTGAGTTGAAGTAATCGCTTGTTTGAGCTAATATATTCCGGCTGCTCAGTAATAGTGTCAGGCAAAAAATTGTTCTTAACATGGGACTTCACCTCCAAACCGACTTATAGCCAGGTAATTTATGTGCCTATAAGGCACGATTTTCAACTTTAATCCGGCTGCCAATATCTGCGGGCCACCACTAATTTTCAACTATAAAACCCAGTCCGTCAAGAGATTCTTTTTCTCAGGTATTCACAATTCTTAGATGGCCGAAGGATGATTGACCGGCAATTATAAAAGCTTTATAATGTATGTTAATATGAACCAAACTGTTATGAAATGCAGGTGCTTTACAGGCACATAGATTTTAACTGGCTGGAAGCCAGTTGGGCATGTTTTGAAAATGAAAAAGAATTTTGAACAAATCGCCAAAGAAGACGGCCGGTTCAACCCATCGGCTATCAAGTTTGTCTATGAGGGACTCAGCTTTACTGTCAAAAAGATAACTGTCGAGCCCAGACATATCAGCGGCCAAACACTCTGTGAAGGGTTGCGAAAGCTGGCTATCGAAAAGTGGGGGAGGATGGCAGTGGTGGTACTGAACAACTGGGGTATTAAAACAACCCGGGATTTCGGTGAAATCGTTTATCTGATGATAAGACACAAGTGGATGAGTGCCGCTGAAACCGATACGATAGATGATTTCGATGACGTATATGAATTCCAGACTGTTTTCAAAGACCAGTTCGTATTTTAAGTTAGATTTCCAGCCGGTACCGTCTCGATATTTTTGTTAAATTCCTCGATATCCTTGAGCCACAAGTCAACAAACCGCAACTCATCCTGCGCGATGATTTTTGCTTCTACTAATCGTTCATAACAGATTCGCATGTTCGGCCCAATTTGATTTGGGTCATCCGACAGGCTGGTATCGCTGAGCAGTTCCATTATCCTGGCGTTATTTAGATAGCCGGAAATTTCGTCGGCAAAATCCCTGATAAGACTGTGGCCGTTTCTTGCCTGAAACATTGTGGCCTGGCCGAAAGCTATTTGCTTGCCTGTTTTATACAGGCAAATCTGCGCAATAAACGAACGCCAGATGTCGGTCATCCGAAAACTTACCGTGGATGGCAAATAAAGCAGGGCAAAAGCATCAGGCCACCAGATTGTATTCTGAGAATTGAACGGGCAGAATGTCCCCTCGGAAAGAACGATTGTGTTCGGTCGGAACTTTGTTTGGGCCTTTGTCGTCAGACGATAAATCGCATCAACATCAGGGTCGCCGTCAACAAGGTACTGCTGGATGGGGCAGTCGAAGACGGATTCACCGGTTAGCGGACCGGGTTTTTCCAGGCTCCGATTTATATATTCCAGCGGGAAACCACGGGGCCAGATTCGCTTTTCGGTAAAATGCCTGTATATATTCTCCCATCCGGATTTCTTAACCATTCTGCCTTTTACGTTTTGATCGAGAGAGGTCAGAAAAATTTCTTTGGGAATATTGTCGTCATCGGTTTCGGCAATAATCCGGGCGCCATCCCGGATAGCTTTAAGATAGCCGATATTTTTGCGGGCGTAGTGGTCCGGCGGGCATTCCTGTGCAAAGTTGCTGTCAAATGCCTTCTGCTGTTCTATGGACAGCAGCCGGACGTTTCGGCAGTTCCAGTCGGGAGGTGTTTTCCTGTCTGCAACAGCAAGGATAGTCCAGTCTGTTTTCGTTTTTGCTATCGTTTTAACGCCTTCGGTAGGGTAGTTTATAGTTGTAAGGATGATGTATTTTTCTGTTGGCATTATTTCATCCTGCTTCACCTCAGGGCGAATCAATCCATCGGTGCCACATTTTTCGATAAGCAGCTTCCACACCGCCGGCGAACTTTTTCGCGTTGCGTAATATACTGCTGTTCATTCGTTCCCGCATCGAAGCGCGGAGATTTTCAAGTGCCTGGCGATTATTCGCAAGTGCTGTGGCCTTGGCAATATATTCTTTTGGTGTTGACGCTGCAAAGAACTCCAGACCTATTCGACTAAGTATGCTAAGCCCAACCCTGGAAACATGTAATTCACCGACCAGCGAGATTACCGGCACACCCATCCAAAGGGCCTCACATGTGGTTGTCGCACCATTAAAAGGAAAGGTGTCCAATACGATGTCCACTTCTGAATAGTATTTTAGATACTCAGCGTGATGTGTCCCACCGCAAATAGCCACTCTCTGGTTAGGTATCCCTAACCGCTCAAGCTTACTTAAGTAGTAATTTCTCATATCTGGGTCATTGCCGGCTCTGAACATTAACAGCAGACGAAAGTCTTTGTTTGCCTTGAGGATTTCTGCCCAAAGCTCCATAATGATCGGGTTTATTTTTCTATTATTGCAAAGTACCCCAAAAGTTATGTAGCCATTTTTCTTAGCAGGAAGCGATGTTATCGGCCGGGCATAGTCGACAGGGCGATAACAAAGAAATCCATCTGGCAGCAATGCCAATTTTTCGGTGTAGAATTTTTGGGAACCTGGGGGATCGGCAATGCTGTCGGTCAGGGTGTAGTCTATAGCCTCCAGTCCCGTTGTGTCGAAGTAACCAAGGTAGGTAACCTGGATGGGGGCAGGCTTGTATGCCATAACGGTCATGCGATTATCTGTCGAGTGCCCGGCCAGGTCAACAAGAATATCTATCTGGTCCTCTTCTATTAAAGCAACGACTTCTTTATCGCCGACTCCCAAAATATTTCGGTAGTGGTCGAACTTTTGCGCAATACGTTCGGTGGCTGCACTTAAAACTCGGACATTAGCATATCCGTATGTTTCTACCGCCTTTTTGTTGTGTCCATCCAGAAGTGACTCGAAGAAATACATTACTGCATGACTGCCAAAATCCGGGGAGATGTAGCCTATCCGAAGCCGGCGGTCAGGGTCAGGGATATTGCTGTGAGATACCTGGCCTAAGGAAACCGGGGTGTGAATCCGGCCCCATCGCCGGTGCTCGGCAAAAAGCATATGAGGGTCCAGGTTCGGCAGATAATGCAGGTTAAACAGAAAACTGGAGTGCATCGCTGCATTGGCCGGTTCTATTTCCACTGCCCTTCGAAATAAATTGATACCTTCCTGGACTTTTCCTGTTCCTACAAGTATTCTGGCGAGATTCGCTACGAGTTCCGCGTTATTCGGGTCCGCTTCGACAGCTTTTTTTTGATATTGTATCGCGTCCGACAGATGTCCCATGCACCGGCAGATATACGCAAGCTCGTTATACACTAAAGGATGCGGTTCCTGGCGCAATATCTTTTCAAACAAATCTTTGGCCTTGTGAATTTGTCTGGTTTGTTTGAACAGCATCCCCAGCGCTAACATAATGTCTGTTCGATGCGGGTCCCGGGCGATGATTTCAAGGACGGCCTTTTCGACCTTGTCGTTTAGAAGCCTGGTTGCCTCTTCGATCTTTCCGCCTGCAGCGGCTTCGTTGGCTTCGATTAGTGATTGCGGCAGCGCGCCTGTCGGACTGGGCAGATGCAGATTGCCATCTTTGAAGATTAATTTTTTCAATCCGCCTTGTTTTATTTCTGTTTGCATATTTTCGGGTAATTACTCTACTTACATTAAAGCCGTCGAGATATTTAAATACAGTCCTTTATTGTATGCTATCGGCAAAATAGGCTTTTTCAGGTAAGAATTTAAGCAGACAAAATCAACTTGCCGCCAACTATCGTTTTGGTGATGTGAAATAGTGCTGTTATACGCTGCTGGATTCTATTCTAATGTGAGTATAAAAGCCTGGTCGCACCTGCTCGACAGATGCTCCGGCTCGTACTCTACAAATCCGTAGCTTTTATATAAACTAATCGCTTCTTTTAATACAGAAGCGGTTTCCAGGGTCATTTTCTTAAATTCGATTTGCCCTGCTTTTGACAAGGCATCTTCCAGCAATAATTTACCCAGTCCTTTGCCTCTGTATGAGCCGTGCAAATACATCTTGCGAAGCTCGCACGTTGCCTTATCAACAGGATAAAGCCCGTAAGCTCCGATTATTGAGCCATCCGCTTCTTCAAGCACATAAAACGTCCCTCCCCGCTCGAAATAGGATTGCTCGATATCTTTGAGGTCAATGTCCGTGGCCGCAGGGTCCGGCTTTAGATTATACTCCCTGAGAACGGCATAGACCAACTCCGTTACTTTGACGCGGTCCTTATTATTTGCAGGCCTCAATCGCGGCCACTGGCCATCTTGCATACGTTCTCTCTTTGATGTCTTATATTCAAGAAGTAAATTACCCGCTTAATTGTATCAGCTACGTACAAGAAAATCACTCTGGTAATATCCAAATCCGGAAAAACAATTGCGTTTAAGGCTCTTGTTATATATGGTATTACTAAGATGATTGAAGCGAATCCTGAATTCTCTATTTTTCTTTTATAAGAGGGGAAAAACAAATTTTGTTTTGAGATTGGCCAGCGATGAAGAGGATTATTTCAGTATCTCGCAGAACCGATATACCGGCCTTTTACGGTGATTGGTTTATGCAGCGTTTAAAAGAAGGTTTTGCCGGAGTGGTCAATCCGTTCGGCGACAAGAAATATATCGTATCACTCAGGCCGCAGGACGTTGTTTGTTTTGTGTTCTGGTCCAAGAATTTCAGCCCCTTTATTGACAATCTGGAGATTATTGCCGAGTCAGGCTACAAGTTCTATTTTAACTTCACAATTACCGCTCTGCCCGCTCTGTTCGAAAATGAAGTAGAAAAAGAAGCAGCGATTGAAGCCCTTAAGCAACTCAGCGGGATGTATTCACCGGCCCATATAAACTGGCGCTTCGACCCGATTATTCTCTCCGACACTTACGACCGCAATTTTTACATCAGGGTTTTTGAACAACTCGCATCGGAATTTGCCGGATATGTAGAACGTTGTTATTTCAGCTTTGTAACACTGTACAGTAAGGTAAAACGTAACTTCCAAGAGCTTGAAAGGACACAGAAACTGAGAATTCAAGATTGTGGCGAGGATTATAAGATCGAATTAGCAAATGACCTGGCGGCCATCGCAGCCCGTTACGAAATCCAACTGTTCTCCTGCTGCGGTGATTATTTAGTAAACGGCAACATAAAAAAAGCACACTGCATCGATGGCGGTATTATTGAGAGCTTATTTTTTCCTGATGGCTTACGGTACAAAGATAAACCTACAAGAAAAGAATGCGGCTGTACGGCAAGCACTGACATCGGGACTTATGACACCTGCCCCCACGGCTGTGTCTATTGTTACGCCAATATGAACAAGCAGCAAGCCCGCAAATCTTTTAACAATCACGATAAAGAAAGTGCCTTTTTAGGCTACAGTAAATCCGAGTCGGACAGATGGCTTGATGAAATAAAATTTTCGAGGTCTAAGAACAATATATTTTCCTGAGGATCGTACCCTTCGATTTTGCCAATGATGTCTGTGATTT
>CAZWME010000081.1:0-11331 GCA_964634515.1 uncultured Pirellulales bacterium
ATAAAAACGGCTTAATAACGCTTTTTACTTCACTACGCTATATGAGACGTCCATTAGGTGGCATTTCTTACCGTGCGAATCGATGAAAGCCTCCTTCCTTAGTAGCCCAAAACAAGACACTCTATTGCCCCCCTTCATAAGCCTTGCCAACCCTACCTTATACGAAATTAGTTGTGCTTCGTCAAGGGAAATTTTAGAGTTCCGGATGGTTTCCTGAATATAATTAAGCGAAGATGCGAAGCTTGCTTATAAGCCCTTTTTCGGTGCTTGTAAATAAATTGCACATTCTACCTGGCTGAGGTGTTGGGGTGATTGTTTTGACTTTTCATTTATACCATTACGAAATATAATACAAAGCTGATAATCATCGGAGGTTTATTATGTCAAATATGGACAGCAGGGAATACAAGAAGAAAATTAATCGTCGTGGATTCCTGAAAAAAGCTGGCGTTGGCGCCGCCGGGGTGATTGGCCTTCCCTATATTGTTCCTTCATCGGTATTAGGAGCAAACGGGGCAGTACCGCCGAGTGAAAAGATAGTGATGGGCTTTATCGGGGTGGGCAGTATGGGCGGCGGGCATTTGCGGACATTTTTGGGGTATAACGACGTCCAGGCCGTAGCCGTGTGTGATCTTCGGGAAATGTTTCGACAAAAAGCCAAAAACAGGGTCGATGAACATTATGGCGATAAGGGATGCAGGGCCTATGACGATTTTCGTGAAATTCTGGCCCGTCAAGACATTGATGCGGTAACAGTTGTCACCCCGGACCACTGGCATTCACTGATAGGTCTGGAGGCGGTACGAAACCGCAAAGATATGTACTATGAAAAGCCCCTGAGTATGAGTGTCACCGAAGACAAGGCGCTTCGGGAGGCAATAAATCGTTACGGTGTCGTATTTCAGTTCGGCACGCAGCAACGATCCGACAACAGATTTCGCTTAGCCTGTGAACTGGTACACAATGAAAGAATCGGCAAACTTCATACGATTATAGTAAGCTCGCATCCGAGCATAACCTGTGAGAACCAGCCGACGGAGCCAACACCGGACAGGAAAGAATTTGATTATGATATGTGGCTCGGCCCGGCCCAGTGGTCTCCTTACTCGTATCAGCGATGTGCCTCGCGGGCGATGGGAACATTAGGGATGTGGACGTTCATTTACGATTATTCGCTTGGCGGTCTGAGCGGTGCGTGGGGGATCCATCATGTCGATATCGCACAGTGGGCCAACGGAACCGACCATAGCGGACCAGTAGAGATAGAGGGGACCGGGGTATATCCCAAAGACGGACTTGCGGATACTGCTATCGAGTGGGAGATCGAGCATAAATACGCAAACGGCGTTAAAATGATACATATGAATACCGCGACAGCTCTAAAGCGGGCCGAGCAATTTTCGCTTTATAAAAGCGTCGGCATTCTGTTCTTAGGGAGCGAAGGTTGGGTGTTCGTATGCAGGGACAGAATCGAAGCCGAGCCGAAATCGATACTAACAACAACTTTCGGACCGGATGAAATTCATCTGCCCCGAAGTAATAATCATCGCCGTAATTTTCTGGATTGCGTTAAGACCCGAAATAAAACGATATGCACAATAGAATCGGCGGTTCGCTCGGACACTATTTGCCACATTGACGATATTACCATGAGACTGGGTAGAAAGCTCAAATGGGATGCTGAAAAGGAAGAATTCATTAACGATGAACAAGCGAACAGTATGTTAACGCGGCCTATGCGAAGTCCATGGCATTTATAAAACATAAGAAAAGGTAATAAGGACAAGGAAATGAGACAGAAGATGAAAATTATCAAGACAGCTTTAATTATCTGGTGTTTGTTATTGCTAACAAGCATTTCGGTTGCGGCTATTTCGCCGGAGGAGAGAAAAAGAATAGAAAACGCCATTCCGGAAAAGGCCCCGGCTGCGGCGAAGCAGAAGCGAAAGGTACTGATTTTCAATATGGATATCTGGGACGGTGTTGTGAGAAAAGGCCACACATCGATTCCTTACGGTAACCTCGCGATTGAAATGATGGGCAGAAAAACAAAGGCTTATGAAACAGTGGTCAGCAGCGATATAGCTATGTTCAGGCCGGAGAATATTCGACAATTTGACGCGATATGCTTTAACAATACGACAGGGGTGCTTTTCGAAGATACCGAGCTTAAGAAAAGTCTGCTGGATTTTATTTCCGAAGGTAAAGGATTCATAGGCATTCACGCTGCGGCCGCAACGTTTGTGCAGTGGCCGAAATACGACCAATGGCCGGAGTTTGGAGAGATGCTCGGAGCTTATGAAAACGGCGGCCATCCTTGGAAATACAACGAATGGATAACAATTAAACTGGATGAGCCCAACCATAAGCTCAATGCCGCCTTTAAGGGCAAGGGCTTTAGAATCAGTGATGAGGTGTTCCAATTTCAGAAGCCATATTCACGTGACAAACTCCGTGTCCTGCTTAGTATCGATATGAATAAAACCGAGATTATAAGCGGGCGGCTTATTTTGCCGGAGCGCCGCAAGGACAAAGACTTTGCTGTAAGCTGGATACGCGGCTATGGAAAAGGGAGGGTTTTCTATAGCTTTTTGGGCCATAACCCGCAGACATTCTGGAACCGGCCGATACTTGAGCATTATCTGGCGGGCATTCAATTCGCTCTTGGTGATTTGCCGGCCGATGCTACACCAAGCAACAAAGCGAGGCAATAGGAAGGATTGAGAATTAAGAATGCAAAATCGTTGGCAGGGGCCGGATCTGCGTATGACACCAAAGATCAGGTATTCGGTAAGGAGATTGAAAATGAGAATAATCGTAATCGTTCTGTGTTTATTCGTTCTGTTGCTGCAAACGGGCTTCGCAGCCGGAGAGCAGCGGTATGAGCCGAACTGGAAGTCTATCGACGCCCGAGAAACTCCACAGTGGTTCACAGACGCCAAGTTCGGCGTTTTCATTTGCTGGGGCTTGTATTCGGTTCCGGCGTGGACTCCAAAGGGTAAATATTCGGAATGGTATCAATACTGGCTCCGGCAGAAATCATTCGATGGCAAAGTGCGCGATTTCCATGTAAAGACTTATGGCGAGGATTTTGAGTTCAAGGACTTTGCCCCTATGTTCAAAGCTGAGCTGTGGAATCCGGATGAATGGGCCGATCTGTTTGAGAAGGCCGGGGCGAAGTATATTGTATTTACCACCAAGCATCATTCAGGGTACACAATGTGGCCCAGCCGGGAAGCAGAGCAGACCTATGGTGAGAATTATAACCCGGTGAAGGTCGGCCCCAAGAGAGACATCGTAGGCGAGATTACGGCCGCTATGCGTAAGAAAAACATCAAGGTCGGGCTCTATTACTCTCTCTATGAATGGTATCATCCCTTGTGGCAAAGCGATAAACAGCGCTTCGTTGCCGAGCACATGTTTCCGCAGTTCAAAGACCTTGTCAGGCGCTATCACCCGGACATAATCTGGTCGGACGGTGAATGGGAGATGAGCTGGGAGATGTGGAGAAGTCCCGAACTATTAGCCTGGCTGTTCAACAACGCACCGAATGAAAAGGACCTGGTCATCAATGACCGCTGGGGCAAAGGAATTCGGCACAAACACGGCGGATTCTATACGACCGAATACGGTTCAGGTATGGATGACGATTCCCACCCCTGGGAAGAGAACCGCGGCATGGGTTTTTCTTACGGGTACAACCGAGCTGAAGATGCGAGTGACTATCGAACAGCACAGGAGCTGATTCTGATGCTGATCGATGTTGTCAGCCGGGGAGGGAACCTGTGTCTTGATATCGGACCGAGGGCCGATGGCAAGATTCCTGTGGTTATGCAGGAACGCCTGCTGGAGATCGGTACGTGGCTAAAGGCCAACGGTGAAGCCATCTATGGTACAAGCATGTGGGAGTCACCCTGCCAGTGGAGTGCAGGTAGTGTCCCGAAGACCGAAAGAAAGGAATACATGTCCAAGTTCAATATCCTGGAACAAACTATTGCTCCGCCTGAGGGACAAGCTTTTAAGGAAGTTCTGTTTACTTTTAAGGATGACAATCTGTATGCGATTACACCGAGGCGGCCCGGCAGCAAGCTAATCCTGAAGGATGTCAGGACGAGCAGGGATACGGAGATCATTTTTTTGGAAACAGGAGAAAAGCTGCCTTGGGAGTTGGATAAAAACAAACTGGTGATAACACCTCCTGAGTTCGATACAAACAGGATAAAGAGGCGTTACGCTTATGTATTCCGGATAAGCAACATAGAAAATGAAGGTAAATGAAAAATGGTTTGTATAGACAACCGCCGTGTGTTTACAGGCCAGCTTCGAGCTGGGTGAGAATTGTTCTGGCTTTGCAGATTTTGTTTCCGTCGGGGCCCTGCCAGTTAAGCTCGGCATTTCGCTTTAGCATATCATCGATTTTTTTACATGCCATTAAAACGGTAGCGTGATTTTTATTGCCCATAAATCTTCCGACCTCGGAGGACGACATCTTTGTGTGCTTTCTTGTCAGGTACATACTGAAATGGCGGGCCAGAGAGACAGTTCGGTCTTTTTTTGACGAGTGTAAATTGGTGGGGGTTGTTCCGAAATAAGCGGCCACGGCCGTCTCGATGTCGGAAACGTGTACAATCGGGTCGCACCTGTCCAAGTGTTCGGCAAGGACAGCTTTAGCCATAGAGAGTGTGATTTTATTGTTTTTAAGTGCCGAGAAGGCAATTACCTTGAGCAGTGCCCCTTCCAGCTCGCGGACGTTTGAGCGGAGATTTTCGGCGATGTATGTTATTACGCTTTCGGAGATTGTCGCGTTTTGAGCTTTGAATTTTATGTTTTGGTTTTTGAGGTACTGCCTGCATATCCGGCAGCGGGTTCGGAAATCCGGAGCGCCAATTTTTACAACCATTCCGGATACGAATCTGCTGACGAGCTTTTCGGAGATCCGTCCAATCATTTTCGGATGGGCATCGGAGACCAGCACGACCTGCTTGCCGGCCAGACTTATCGTATTGAAGGTGTGCAGGAACTCCTCCTGGGTGGAAGGCTTGCTGGCCAGGAAGTGAATATCGTCGATTGCCAACAAATCCGTTTGTCGCATTCGGCGTCGAAAAGCCTCCAGCTTTTTTGTCTTCAAGGCCAGCACAAACTGATTGACAAAATCCTCCGCCGAGAGATACAGCCAATTAGTCTGGGGGCGCTTTTCGCACACTGCATTGCAAATCCCTTGCAGCAGATGTGTTTTGCCAACCCCGTATCCTCCGTGAATAAACAGCGGATTAAAAGGGCTTTGTTGTTCATTTACGACTACTTTGGCGGCGTTGAAGGCCAGCTCATTCGAGGAGCCTACAACAAAAGTATCAAGAGAAAGTTTAAGTTTTTTTCTGCCGCGTGCCTGGGTGCCGGTTTTTCTCTGGCCGGCTTGTTCGCGGATCAGAGCGGCGGATGCTTTCGAATCCAGCCTGGTTCGTCTCTGGTGGCCGGAAAGCTCCGGATCGATACAGAAAGTTATCTTTGCCCCTGTTCCGGTTACTTTTCGCACTGCCCGGCTGATTTCTTTTACAAAATGGTTTTCAATCCAACCGGCTATAAAAAGGTTCGGCACGCCAACCTTCAAATATCCGTCGCCGAGCGTCATATTAGTTGAATTTTTAAACCATATCTTAAACTTCTGCGGACCGACCTGCCCAGAAAGAACTTCGTTAATTTCGCTTATCTGAGACGCAGCGGTACGCGAACTCTCATCCGTGATTATGTCCTGCATTTGTATCCTTCCGGTGCCAGATTTTTATTTGCAAGGCATTCATCCTGCAGATATTGAGCAAAGGCTCAAGCTTTAAGTGCAGGGTAAGAATCCATTCTTGTTTAAGTTAAATAATCCTTCGCAACAAAGCCACTGTGAACAACTTTGAACAACTAATAATACTGATAATGTTCTTATTATTGTTCAATGTGAAAACAAATCAATTACGTTTTGTTGAATTTCTTTTCCACTTGACAGAGGTTTCTGTGATTATTGACTTTGCGCGCGAAAAAAAAAATGTTTTTAACAGGTTTTGCACATCGTAAATATGATTTGTGGAAAAGCTGTGGATTGTGTTTGTAAATACTGCAAAAAAGATACTTGCTGCCGAGGCAGGTTATCTTTTTTTGGTGAGGATTGCCGTGTAGCCGCCGTCGCAGTCGAAATGCTCAGCCGAAGGAAGAGTGAGTTTTTCAGAGCTGAGTATAAAACTTAGGTTGTTTCGCCGGAAGTTTTTGATAAGGCTGCTGTTTTCATCTTTTTGGATACTGCAGGTGCTGTAGCAGATTATTCCGTGGGGGTTGAGCATTGGCGCAGCGGTATTTAGAAGCTCAGTTTGTGTTTTTACCAGTTTCTTTATCGCAACCGGCGTTATTCGATGGCGTGCCTCGACGCGCCTGGCCAATACGCCGGTATTCGAACAGGGAACATCCAGCAGGATACAATCGAATTTAGAATTTTGAAGCTGCTCATAAGGAACCACTTCGACGTTTTTTATGCCGAGGCGTGTTATATTTTCTTCGACCTTTTTGAGCCGCTCTGCGTCGATGTCGGTCGCGATGATTGTTACCGAATCGCCGGTAATTTCAGCCAACTGAGTTGTCTTTACGCCCGGCGCGGCGCAGAGGTCGAGTATTGTCCAGTCCGGGCGGGGACTGAGCATTTTTACCACTCGTGAAGCTGTAATATCCTGAACGGTAAACAGACCTTCGGCGAAGCCGGGAAGCTGGGTTATCATGCGGGGCCTTTTTATTCTTATCATCGAGTCTTGCGGAGTTATGTCGATTTCAATATCAGCAAGGTTAAACTTTTCGGCTAATTCCTGCACTGAGATTTTTAAGCAGTTGGGTCTAATGTAGATACCCGGTTTTCGATTTGAGGCCAGGCATATCCGGCGTGTCAATTCGGCGCCAAATTTATTGAGCCAATCGGATACGAGCCAACCGGGAAGTGAAAAGACGATGCTCAGGTAATCAGCCGGAGAAGATTCAGGGTCGGGTAAAAAATCCCTGTCGAATTCGCAGCCTGTTTCCGGGCTCTGGCAAAGCGTACATTTGGGATTGCTCTTCGATAACTCAATCCGGCGATTTGTTATGCCTCTTGTGATTTGGCGCAGTACCGCGTTTACAAAACCGGCCTGCTTTTTACCTACGATAGTTTTGGTGTTCTCGACAGCTTCGTTGACGATGGAATGCTGAGCTGTAGCAGGTGAATATACAAGCTCGCAGGTCCCGACTCTTGTGATGTTGAGCAGTTTGTCCGGTATTCTATCAACGGGCCGGCCTGAGAATGCGGCTATAACAGTATCGATAGCACGGCGGTTTCTTATCGTTCCGAGGACGATGTCGGTGGCCCGCTGTTTCTGGTCGGTTTCACTTAGCAGTTTGTTCAGGATGGGAGCAGCGTAGCTGCGCTGCGGGTCGCATCGGTTCAGTACCTCGATTGCTATAGTGCGCGCGGATTTTGGTTTTTGACCGGCCATATCTTACTTGTCTATTTTTATAAACAAATCTTCGGGCTGGGTTTGCCTTCCGTTTGTGAAGTCTTTGAAATCCATAAGCGGTGAGCCGGCCGGCTTGATTTTCGTAATCTTTAGGGCATCTGTGCCACAAGTGACATTCAGGCTTTCGTCAAGCGTTCCCGCAGATAAGCCAGCGGTATTTGAGGTCTCGACTACTTGTACTGCCATAATAGATACTCGGATAGATTTGCCGGTTTTCTTAGACAGATAGCTTGTGGATGCGCCGGGCCAGGGCCAGAAGCCACGTATTTTTCTTTCCAAAGAGACGGCGGATTCATTAAAGTCGATAAAGCCATCGGATTTTTTCAGCTTCGGGGCGAGGGTGGCCTCGGAATGGTCCTGCTCGGTATAACTAACCGTGCCGTCGGCGATTTGGTCGATTGTTTTGAGTAATAATGGTGCAGCAATCTTCGCAAGTCTGTCGTGCAGTCGGCCGGCAGTTTCATCGGGGGCGATATCGGTTTTGGACTGGCCGAGGATACAACCAGCATCCATTTTTTCAGCCAGGGTTATTATGCTGATGCCTGTTTCGGTTTCACCGTTGATTATCGCCCAGTTTATCGGTGCGGCCCCGCGGTATTTCGGGAGCAAAGAGGCATGAACGTTTATTGCTCCTTTGGGGGGCAGGTTTATCAGGTCATTGCCGACTTTCTGACCGAACGCAATTACGACAATCAGGTCCGGTTTATAAGCGGCTATTTTTTCAATCATCTCGGGAGTGTTTGCGTTGTCGGTTTCGATGAAAGGTATCGAATTAGCATTCGCCCATCGTGCCGCCGGTGTTGGGTTTGGTTTTCTGCCTCTGCCAGCCGGGTTCGGAGGCTGGGTTACGACCAATTGCAAGCTATGGTCCGAGCTATTCAATGCATTCAGGCATTCAATTCCGAACTGGCCGCTGCCGAGATATACTATCTTCATTTTCTATTCCAAATGGATTTATTCATATACGAGTAAATGAGTTTATATCTTAGTGGATGTACAAACTTACCCATCCACTCATCTATCATTTTTATTTGTTTTTTTCAGTAAGCTTTTTGAGTTGTCTTCTGTGCGCAATTCTTGCGGTCTGTGTCATACGGTTGACAATTGTTATTCCCTCGATATGGTCGTACTCGTGCTGGAGTGCCCGTGCGTATAGCCCTTCGCCTTCATCACTGAATACATTTCCATCAAGGTCGGTGGCGGTAACTTTACATTTTTTGTATCTTCGTATTTTGGTAAACACACCCGGCACGGACAGGCAACCTTCTTCAGTTGCGCCAAACGATCCTTCGGGAGTAACGGTCGGATTTATGTAAACCCTGACGTTTTGTGGTGAGCCGTCGAGCGATATGATAAACAGCCGTAATGAGACACCGACCTGTGGTGCTGCCAGACCTACGCCTTTGTGTTCGATCATAATTTCGGTCATTTTTTTTACGAACTGACGGATATTGTCATCAATCGTTTCGACCGGCCTGGCCTTGTGAGCTAAAACATCAGCAGGATAACGCGTTATTTGACATTTCTCAAAATCAATCATTTTTTGTGCTTCGTATTTTGCTTTGTTCTTATCAGTCATCGAATTCGTCTCCATCGAAGGTATTTCCGAGATACGATTTTATGACGGTTTCGTTACGAATAATTTCAGCCGGTGGGCCTGCCCCTATGACCCTGCCATGGTCGAGGATGTAGGCCTTATCGACCACTTCGAGCGTTCTCTCGACATTATGGTCGGTAACGAGAATGCTGACGCCGGAAGTGACAAGCCGGCGTATCTCATGCTGCAGATCCTGAACGGCAATAGGATCAACACCGCTAAAGGGCTCATCCAGAAGAATCAAAGAAGGGTCGGTTACCATAGCACGGGCTATTTCGAGTTTTCTGCGCTCACCGCCGGAGAGGAACCTTCCCTGGCTGTTGGCAACCTCAGTCAGCGCGAAGCGTTCGATGAGCATATCGGCCTTGTGATTGCGCTGGGCCTTTGTAATGGACATCGTTTCGAGAATGGCATAGAGATTGTCCCGGACGTTGAGGCGCTGGAAGATGCTTGGTTCCTGTGAAAGATAGCCGATTCCCAGGCGGGCGCGTTTATACATCGGCAGCTTAGTTATGTTCTGTCCTTCGAAAACAACCGAGCCGCTGTTCGGAGTAATCATACCCATAATCATTCTAAACGACGTGGTTTTGCCGGCCCCGTTTCTGCCCAGAAGCCCGACAATAGTTCGCTGCTGGATAGTAATTGATACTTCGTTAACAACAGTTCGGCCGGAATATCTTTTCACCAACCCGCAAGTTTCAAGCAGGTTCATATTTACCATTTATTTCTCTCGTTTTGAAAAAAAATAAAATTAAGAAATCCGGCAATAAACAATCAAATTCCGGATGTTTTTTAATTTTCCGTGTCTTATTTTATACGTTGGGTATTATAACAACACCAACGGCCAAAGAGAAAGGTCTTTTTTGAATCCGTCGAGCTCGGACAATGAAAAACGTGTTTTCTTCAAAAGGCAATAAATATTCTGGCATTTTGTGAATATTTTTGCTATTTAAGTGTTTTCCCATATAGAAAAGTAGATTTTATCCTGGTTGCCCCCAAGGGGGGAGCCCCTTAAAGGGCGTTTATGTTTGCAGTTGTAAGTGATATACATTCAAATATCGAGGCCTTGACGGTTGTTTTGGCTGACATTGAAAAACGAGGTATAAAGACGATTTATTGTCTGGGTGATGTCGTTGGCTACGGGCCGAATCCCAAGGAATGTCTCGATTTGATTATCGAGAAAACCAAGTGGTGCATCCTCGGCAATCACGATTATGCAGTCTTTTATGAGCCGACCAATTTCAACTACGGGGCGGAGCAGGCGAGCTTCTGGAGCCGGGAAGTTCTGGAAACAGAAGAGGAACAACAGCCCCGCGACAGGCGCTGGAGCTTTTTGGGTGAGCTGCCGATGCGCCGGACGCTCAAAAGCAAATTGGGAACAACAGCGGCGACAATAGATTTTGTTCACGCATCGCCGAGAAGGCCGATTAACGAATATATCTTTCCCGACGATGTATATACCAATCCGATGAAGGTACGGCTGCTGTTCGAGCGTGTCAAACACATTTGCTTCGTGGGCCATACTCATATGCCGGGCGTATTTCTTGATGAGCCGGACTTCTATCTGCCGGCTGAGCTTGGCAATGTCTATCCGATTCTCGAAAATGAAAAAGCGATTATCAATATCGGCTCGGTCGGGCAGCCCAGGGACAAGGACAACCGTGCCAGCTATGCGTATGCAGACAACAACGAGGTTCATTTTGTCCGGCTCGAATATGACTATAAGACCACGATGAAAAAGATATTAGCAATTGACCGGCTGGACAACTTCCATGCAGAGCGGCTGCAGAATGGAAGATAAAGGAAATTGATTATTTACTATTGCAAAAAGTAGCTGTCAAAACAGAATTAAAATAAGAGATATAAAATGCGATATTTAGCTTTGGTTGTGACTGGTTTTGCAGTATTGTGCGGCTGGCTTGTAGTAGAGTCCGGGTTTTTCGATTGCCCGGGGCCAAATTCAGGAACCTGCATCTTACTGCAAAGCACTACAGGTAACGAGAACGGCGGAGCGGCGAATGCGCCTTTGGAGGAACCGCCCCGGATAGCAGCGGATGATACTGTTACCTTCGGAGCAGACAGTGCTCCGGCAAACACCGTTATACTCGGGGCAACGGACCCCAATACCGAAAATGCCAATACCGGTTTTAAGTACCGGCTGGAATTGAGTTCAAAGGGAGCGGCCATCAGGAAAGTAACCTTCAGTAACGGCCCTGA
>CAZWME010000082.1:0-5663 GCA_964634515.1 uncultured Pirellulales bacterium
AAACCGGCAACCCAGCTAAGGGAACTGTCCAAAGCCACGAATTTAGCGCCATCGGCGGGTATGGGGTTGTAGGCTGTTCTTGGAGGAATCGTAAAGCTCCAGACATTGCCTTCGTGTTTCGTAGTTCCGTCGGCCTCGACTTCATCAATCCGCCAGTAGTAAGTTGTCCCCGGAATCAGGCCGTCCGGAAAAGCGAATCCGGGAAAGCCGGCAACAAAAAACATTACAGACTGGTTGCCCTGGAATGCCTCGGCCGCACTGCCGTTCACTGCGTCAAAATCGTTGCTGAAGTACACATCATGCGACGCCGCGCCATATCCCGGGGACCATTCGAGACTTACCCATGTATCCACATAAAGGACACCATCAGCCGGTTCGGGATCATGTGCTCTAACTTCCACAAGATCAGCGGCGCCGGCATGAGAAATAATATCAGCTTCCGAAAGGGCCCGGTCAAAAACAACAGCTTCATCAATAACGCCATTCAGATGGTCGGCAGGGCCGGCACCGCGCCCGCCAATCCTGAGCCGGGGAAGATCAACGGAGTCGGGACTGGTTGCTACCAATTGTCCATTGAAGAACAACTGCGTACCACTGCCATCGTTACGCCACACCAAATGCATCCATTCGTCCGGTTGTATAACCAGGTCGTTGAGAGTTAAATCTTCTTCTGGTGTGAACTGATAATCGGCAACACCGTAAAGTGTAAAGCCGGCCTCGCCCAATGCCGTCCAGCCGGCAAGCCTGATCGAAGTGGCATCGCCGTCGTGCAGGGCCTGCGAGTCATTAGCCGCTGGTTCCTTCGTTGTCTTGACGATATATTCTACCGTCCATGGGCCGGGCATATCCGCAGCGTTTTCAAAATTGGCACGGTTTGCACCGGTCCTTTCGAATCCCACGGCCGTTCCCGCACCGAAAATTCCCTCTTGAGCTACCGAGACACCATCGTAGGTTCCGTTCAGCCCTCCGCTGCCGGAATCGATACAGTCGCTTCCGGTTTCATCGAATTTATACCAATTAAGCGGATTATCGCCGCTTATAGCGGCTTCCCATTCAGAAATACCGGCCTTAGACACGCTGCCGATGGCCAGTATCAGAATAACTGAAACGAGACAAATCATTTTTTTAAACATAATAGACCTCCTAAACAAAAGTTTTAATATATGATGTGGGTTGACATGTAGAACATATTCATTTGCAAAACACAAAGCGACGATCAAAACTCTGTGCTTCGCATAATACCAAATTACACCTCCTCGTATTCGTAAAATTTTCAAAACTAAAGAAATTGCACTCGCACAAAGGCTAAATCCAAAGATTCCCGACTGTGCAGGCACAAGATTCACCAACATAATTTATACCACATCAACTACTTCGCCGTCAAGCTTAAATCCTGTATGATTACCTGCAATCTTTAAGATAATCAATATTGCTCAATCAATTACCAATTAAAAAGGGGGCCTATACCGAATAATTCGATATAAGCCCCGAATTTATACATATTTACTAAATCAACCACGCAATTGTAATTGTCTCTTATGGAACTTACGGTGCAGGTGGATACAGCCGGATATCATCGAAGTACATCATGCCTGTTCCGCCGGTTACCGAGCTAAGGCCAAGGGTAATCGAATTTACATTTGCAAGGTTCACTCCCTGGTCGGCGAAGGCTTGCAGGTCGATATTCCACTGCGTCCAGGTTGTTGCCTGTGCTGCGTCAGGATTATCATTATTGACTTTGGCGTTGCCGTTGAGGGCAACATACAAAGTCTCAGCGGCGTTAGCTGATTCGCCTCTGAACCAGATTGTCAATGTGTTTACGCCTTTGACTGTCCAGTCACGATTGGAAGTCAAGACAGAAGTCGCCTCGGATTTCCCAACGCCATTATCATAGGCCATCGGCATCGACTGCAAACCACCGTGAACGATAGTCTGCTCGGTAAATGGAGGATTTAAATGACCGACCTGAGAACCGTTTGTCGGATCGTCATAACCATCTACCCAGGCTTTATAAATCCTGTTACTTCCTTCCTCACCTTCATCAATGTCATTGTAGCTCTCCATATCGTCGATGATAAGGAAGTTGGCCGTAGTGAAGCTCCAGAGAGGGCCTGTCCACGGGCTGTCGGCGTTGGTGTTATTGGCCTCATTAACACACCAGTAGTAAGTAGTATCCCACTCCAACTGTCCGGGTTCGAAGCTTTCGGAACCAAGGTTGCCGCTGGCTTTAAGCTCAAGTGAACTTGCATCGGTGCCGAAGTAAATTTCATGCGAAGCACCAAATCCCGTTGTCCAGGTCAGGACAGGTGTTTGGGTGACATCCACAGCGCCTTTAACCGGATTCGGGCTGCTAACTGCCCCTTCGGTTGTAAAGCACCAGACATCACCTTTATGCGTTTCGACAACATCAAACTCATCGACACGCCAGTAGTAAGTCTTTGCATTTTTTAGTGTGCCGGGAGAATAGGTCGTAGGCCCTTGAGAAAGACCACCGGCTGCATCGTTGACAACGTCGAAGTTGTCACCAAAGTACACATAATGCAATTTCGAACCGAAACCTGCTGTCCAACTCAATTCCACGCCCGGATCTACAAGCTCGGCGCCATCAGCCGGATCGGGTGCATAGGCTGTCTTGGGCGGAATCGTAAAGCTCCAGACATAGCCTATCCAAGGACTGTTCGGCTCGGTGTCATTGATCTCGTCGATTCGCCAGTAGTAAGTTGTTCCCGGAACAAGACCATCCGGATAAGGGAATCCGGGAAAGCCTACGACAAAATTAGTCGTAGGCTGGCTGCCCTGGAATGCGCTCTCGGCACCATTGTTCACATCATCATAATTGTCACTAAAATAAACATCGTGCGAGAGAGCAAAATCTCCCGGGGACCAGCCAAGACTCACCCATGTGTCCTCATATAGAACACCGTCAGTCGGGATGGGATTCCAGGCCTTTGGACGGGCCGCCAGGCTTCTTATCTCTGCTTCCGAGAGTGCCCGGTTGTAGAGGCGGACGTCATCGAGGGTACCTTCGAGCAAATCAGTTCCAGATCTGCCGCCTAAGTAGAAAGGTCTCGTGTCCGTACCTATAGCATCCGCACGCGAGTCAGAAGGATCGTTATCAACTACACCATCGACATAGATTCTTACCGCCACCCCGTCCCACGTAGCTGCAATATGATACCATTGGTCTGTATTCAGGGGTGTATTGCCCACAAATCCATCATCATCGGCTTCACCCCCATCGAGGTAAAAAGTGGATCTGCCGTCAACTACTGCCAGTTGATAGTTGTTTGGGTTGCCATCTCCTTTACGAGCGATGGGATCAACATCGTTGGCGGAGTCCCAGCTATTAGCTTTAATCCATCCGGCAATGGTTAACGCGCTGGTAAGTTGCAGACTTGAAGAGCTTGGGACCGATACATAACTGTCCGTCCCCTCGAACTTCAAAGCACCACCTATTATTCCATTAGTCCACTCACCGCCGGTCAAAATGCCGTCGTTACCGAAGAGACTGCTATCCGCTACGTTTAAGCCGGATGTTTCGTCAAGCTTCCACCAGCCTACCAGGCTGGGGTCAACAGCATCTGCTACACTCGTCAGAGCAAGGCCGAGCCCCAAAACAAAAGAAACTAAATAAATCATTTTCCTGTACATAATAATCCTCCTTCAAAATAGTAATATAATTTGTTAATTGGAATGCAAAATCATATATGTGCAGCACAAAGTTTCCACTTCAA
Source organism: uncultured Pirellulales bacterium (assembly GCA_964634515.1). GTDB lineage: Bacteria > Planctomycetota > Phycisphaerae > Sedimentisphaerales > Anaerobacaceae > NIOZ-UU13. Next base: position 3,735 of record CAZWME010000082.1, read on the forward strand.
GTCCATGCCTCGCATAATACAAAGTAACTCATCCTCTATTGAAAAACTAATAGAATTGCACCTGCTGGATGAACTCAAAGCCAAAGATGCCCGACTGTGCAGACACAAGCCTCACTAACATAATTTATACCAAATTATTCACGGTCTCGTAAAGCAAAATCCGTCGAATTATGAGTCAACCATCCTGCTTTATTCAAATAGGCAACACAAGGCTTGTTCAGAATCGGCATATATCGTAAAATGTGGCGAAATCTCGTATAAAACCATTGAGGATTCTCGACTAATCTTATTATATTCAGAAAGGATGTACGAATGGCAGATTTAAGGAATAGATTGTTGATGATGGCTTTTTTGGCAGCCTCTACGCTATTTATAGGTTGTGGGCCAGCTAAGCATCAGGCATTAAGTCCCGTTGAAATCCTTGAAACCGGCGAAGGCTTTCGCATTACAGAGGCCGGCGAAAAAGTAATGTCTTACCAGCGCCGGCACAAATCAATAAATGGAAAATTCCTGCGGGCTAACTACATACATCCCCTCTACGGCCTCGATGGCCAGATACTGACGGAGGACTTCCCGGCCGACCACCCGCATCATCGCGGCATATTCTGGGCATGGCATCAGGTATGGCTCGGTGATAAAAAACTTGGTGACTCATGGGCCACACAAGATTTTTTCTGGGATGTTTACGATGCTAAAATCCTGGATTTAGATTCAAAGTCATGTGCTCTGCAGGTTCACGTTCTCTGGAAATCTCCACTCTGGATCGAAGCAGATGGAAAGAAAAAAGCGTTCTTAAAAGAGACTACAACCATACGAGTTCATCGTACCCGAAACAACATCCGTAAAATAGACTTCGAGATTAAACTGCTTGCTCTGGCCGATGGTATGCGTCTCGGCGGCTCCGAAGACGTCAAAGGCTACGGCGGTTTCACAACGAGAATACCATTGCCCGATGGCATTTTGTTCACCGGTACCGGCGGCCCCGTCGAACCGAAGAACTTATCAGTAGAAGCGGGTCCCTGGCTGGATTTCACAGGCGATTTTGGTAACGATGGCAACATAAGCGGCCTGACGATACTCTGTCATAATTCTTCGCCCGGCTATCCCCAGCGATGGATACTTCGAAGAAAGGGCAGTGCCCAAAATCCTGTGTATCCCGGCCGTCATCCGATTGTGCTGTCCCGTGACAAACCGCTCGTATTGCGTTATCGCCTCATAATCCACCGCGGTAAGATCAGCCGCGGAGAACTTGATAAATTACAGCAAGAATATAACAGCGAGCTTCTCCCGATTTTCGACGACAGCTAAAAAATTGCAATCTACATAAAATTTGTTTTTGTATGTCCCGGAATACGACCTCAAGAGTTCGTTTACACATAAACTTGCGAGCCATAAGCCACTATATTGCCTATCTATCCTAAGCTGCTATGTCCTGAGCTTGAAAAAATGATTATTTTTGATGTATTAATATCAAATTTTTACGCTAAAAGCCCATATTTATAGCATTTTATGACCTTTTTAGGCTAATTTCTCATCATTTTTTATGTTTCATATATAATCTTCTCAGTCCTTTTTCTCAAATAAACACTCTAATTGTTCAAATAAAGGGCAAAATGTTCTTGGCTTTTAAATGCCGTTAGTGTAAAATATGAATGGAAGTGCTCTTTACTTGTTTCGCAAAGGATAAAGCTTGTTTTCTGATGAGGGCTATTAAGATGAAAAGCTTTTTTTATTGGACATTAGTAATCTCAACGGCAATTACTTCGTTTTGTTTGGCCGCACCTGAGCCTGCTATTGTGCCTGCTATTGGCCATTGGACGGTGGATACGGAATTTACTCATCCCCAGCAAATTGTTCTATACCGAGCTTCTGATAAAATGCCGGTACGGTTCTGGTACACGATAATAACGCTTACAAACAATACCGATG
>CAZWME010000082.1:5673-11274 GCA_964634515.1 uncultured Pirellulales bacterium
TGCTTTCTATCCTAAGTGTGATTTGATGACGGATACCTTCCAGATTATACAGGCGGGCAAAGCTGTAAGCCCGATGGTTTTCGAACAAATAAAAAAGCGTCACAACAGCAGATACCCGTTTCTTGAACTTTTGAGCAAGTCCGGAAACAGGATACTTCAGGGCGAGGATAACACAAAAGATATCGCTGTTATTTGGCCTGATTTTGATAAAAAAGCCAGGAATGTAAAAGTCTTTATAGCAGGCCTGAGCAATGAGACCGTTGCAATCAACCATCCGGTAGCAAAGGATGATTTCGGAAACCCCCTGAAGGTTTTCCTGCGAAAAACACTCGAATTAAATTATGACTTCAAAGGCGATCCAGCCTTGAGGTCCGGTGCAGGCCTGATGTATAAGGGAAAACGCTGGATTATGAGATAGGCTTCAAAGCCGCTATTGTGTATATCCCGCACTGTATTTCGCTTTAAAATACTTCATTTATAATATATAGCATCTCGTATTTCATATTACGTTTATGACATTTCATATCTGTGCCTGTGTGTTTATGTTAAAAAATCCCTAATTTTCCTCGAAAAATGCTTTTTTTGAATTGTTTTAAAAAAATGCAAAAAAAAATCTTGACATATTCAAACGGGCGTTTAAAACTGTCGTATAAAACAGACGTTTAGAGTTTTGTATAATGGTTTCGCAAGATAAAAAATCAAACGGCAGTACTGATAAGGGGGTTCGGGAAAGATTGCTCGACTCGGCTGAGAGGCTTTTCTGCGAATATGGCTTTGATGGTGCAAGCATTCGAGATATTGCCGCCTCTGCCGATTGCAATATAGCCTCAGTGAATTATTATTTTGGCGGAAAAGAGAAGCTATACCAGGAAGTTTGGCGTCGTCATCTGATTATAATGCGTGATGCACGTATTGCAAGTATTAATAAGGTAATGTCTCAAAATGGCGGCAAACCTCAACTGGAAGATTTGCTCAGGTCCTTTGCAGAATCTTTTGTTGGATCGCTGGTAGATGAAGATAAGGCTCGCTGTCTCAATAAGCTTATGGCCCGGGAGTGGATTGACCATCACTTGCCGGTTAATATGTTCCTTAACGACATAATTACACCTACCTTAAACGCAATGCACAGTGCTCTGGTTAAAACCTGTCCGGGCTTTGATGAATCAAAGGTCCCGTTTATAGTATTGTCTATTGTTGGTCAGCTACTGCATGTGCTCCACGTAAAGGTTATTTTTCAACAATGTGAGGAATCGTCTTTACCAAAATTTGATTTAAATCAGGCAATTGATCACATTGTTAAATTCTCCATTGCTGGTATTCGAGACTATATTGAGGTTAAAAGCGAATGAGAAAACTGATAGTGTCAATTTATGGTTTATGGTTTATCGTTGTCCTGACAATCCTTTCCGGCTGCATGGTAGGGCCCGACTATTCCAGGCCCGAAACACCGGCCCAGACATCCGATGGTTATTACAACGCCGGGAAACACGAACAGGATGTTAACGATTTTTCAGAGGTTGACAGATGGTGGGAGCAGTTCGGTGATCCCACAACTGCGACGCTGGTGCGTGAGAGTCTGGAAAACAACTATAGTCTAAAAGCGGCGGCGGCAAGAGTCCTGCAGGCACAGGCTGCGCTTACTGAAATTCATGGGCGTAGGTTGCCGGATGTCTCTTACAACCTGAACCGTGACAGAAGTAAACGTTCCTTCAATTTCGGCGGATTAGGTGGCGGGGGCAGATTCACCGTAATGAGCACAACATGGTCACAGGACATTTCTGTTGCTTATATACTGGATTTATTCGGTAAGCTCAAACGGTCGGAGAAGGCTGCATGGGCCGAGCTTCTTGCGTCCGAGGCTAATGAGCAGGTTCTGATTAATTCAATGGTAGCTACTGTAATAAATGCAAGAGTTAATATTGCAACTCTCCAGCGTCGTTTGGATATTGCACGGGCGAATACGAAAAGTCAGCGGAAGACCCTGGAAATTGTCGAGCGGCGTTATGAACAAGGGCTTGTCGGGCCGGTTGATATAAGGCTGGCGCGTGAGAATTTGGCACAGTTGGAGGGGATTGAACCGGTTATTGAATTATCTCTGATAACAGCTCAAAATGCTCTTGATGAGCTTTTGGCTCGTCGGCCCGGCTCATCGGATGAACTACCGCCGACTTTGGAGGATTTACCGGATTTGGGACCTGTACCTGTTGGGCTGCCTGCTTCTCTTCTGGACCGCCGGCCCGATGTCAGAGCTGCCGAATTTATGTTAAGGGCCGCGAACGAGAGGATCGGTGTGAGTATCGCCCAGCTTTATCCGGATTTAACTTTGATCGGCAGTTACGGTTACTCCGATGACAAATTTGAGAACATTTTCAGATATGATGGAACCGAAATGTATTCAGCGATTACGTCTCTTGCTCAGCCCATCTTCAGGGGGGGACAAATCAGGGCTCAGATTGATGCAGCCGAGGCGCGTTATGCTGAATTGGCGGCAAATTATGCCGGTATTGTTCTGGCCGCCATGCGGGAAGTCGAGGACGCCTTGATTACTGAGCAGATGCTGCAAACGCAGCTCAAACACGCCCGTGTTCAATTCAGAGAGGCTGGCGCCGCAGAGAGCCTTTCGAAGCAGCGGTATGAACGTGGCGTTGAAGGAATACTGACCATACTCGTATCGGAACGAAGGCGCAGAATATCCGAACAGGAAGTGACCATTCTCAAGGGACGGATTTGGATTAACCGGGTAAATCTTTTCCTGGCGCTGGGCGGCGACTGGGATTATCAGGAAACTTCTGATGAACAGGTCGCATTAAAAAAATAATATAAAATTATTAGACGGGAAGTAATTTTATGAAACCAATCAGGGAAAATAAAAAAATGCCCTCGGGCCTGATACAATTGCTGCTTGTCGTGGTCGTTATAATTGTAGGGCTATTGATTGCCTTTGTTTTTATCAAGCTTAAAAAACCACCTCAACGACAAGAGCAGATAGTTCTTGCGCCGTTAGTCAAAGTTGAGCGCCTTGATAGAAGAGACATCAAGATGATGATTCGTGGCTATGGAACTGTAAACCCCAGTTTGCAGGTGGAAATCGTACCACAGGTTTCCGGAAAGGTCGTCTGGGTCAATCCGCAATTTAAAGCGGGAGGGTTTATTCGGCGAGGTGAGCTGATACTGAAAATAGACCCCCGCGACTATGAATTAGCGCTGCGTCAGGCCAATGCAGTCGTCGCGGAGGCCCAGGTTATGCTGGACCTGGAGAAGGCCGAAGCCAAAATCGCAAAAGAAGAATGGCAGCAGCTTCACCCGGGCCAGGAACCGGATTCTCCGCTGGTTTTTCGAGAGCCCCAGATACGCCAGGCACAGGCCAGGCTCGAATCGGCTGAAGCGGGATTGGCTACCGCCAATCTGAACCTTGAAAGGACACGGCCTTCCCTGCCGGTTGATGCTGTGATAATGAATGAAAGGATTGACCTTGGTCAATATGTGATGATAGGTCAATCCGTGGGCGCTGCTTATGGAACCGAATCGATGGAAATAGAAGTACCTCTTGAAGACAAGGAACTGGCATGGTTTGCTATTCCCGACAATACGGTTTCAGTGAATGCCGGGGAAAACTATAAAAAAGGTGCTATTGTGCGAGTGAAGGCTAATTTTGCCGGAGAAGAGAAATACTGGCCTGGATATGTGGTCAGAACTACCGGCCAGGTTGATAAAACATCGAGACTTATATCGGTTGTTGTTGAAGTGTCCGAACCGTTTAAGGATTCGCATTCTACACCACCGCTTTTACCAGGTATGTTTGTAGAGGTGTTAATCGAGGGTAATGTTCTTAAGAGCGCAATCGCCGTACCTCGAGATGCAATGCGTAATAATAACGAGGTGTGGGTGGCCAAAGACAGCCAATTACATGTCAAACCGTTGGAAATTGTTCGTGCCGACAGGGATTTTGCCTATGCTGATTCAGGTCTTGATGACGGAGATATGATTATTGTCAGCTCTCTTGATGCGGTAATCGAAGAAATGAAAGTCAGGATTCAGACCGAATCCGAAACCTCAACAACTTTTGCTGAGGTGGTGGAAGATCAAAACCGGGCACCCGAAGTAAGGACAGAATAAATGAAAGAGTTAACTGAAAAAAAAGGTCTTCTCGGCTGGTTTGCATCAAACCACGTTGCAGCAAATCTCTTGATGCTGATAATCATTGTCGCAGGATTGCTTTCGATTTTTTCAACCAGGATGGAGGTCTTTCCCGAATTAAGCCTCGATATTATAACAATTACTGTACCTTACCTCGGAGCTTCGCCCGAGGATGTAGAAGAAGGAATCTGTCTTCGGGTTGAGGAGGCTATTGCAGCCGTTGATGGTGTAAAGCGTATGACCTCAAGTGCCGGTGAAGGTGCAGGAATGACTATGGTTGAAGTTGATGAATATGCTGATACTAAAGAGGTGCTCGACGATATCAAGGCGGAGATAGACACCATTATCACGTTTCCTGTAGAAACCGAAAAGCCGATTATTTCCGAACTTAAGACCCGTCACCAGGTGATAACCGTCGTAGTCTTCGGTGATGCTTCTGAAAAAACCTTAAGAACACTTGCCGAGCAGGTTCGCAATGATTTGACCGCCATGCCTAATATAAGTCAGGTTGCAATTGCAGGTGTTCGGCCTTATGAAATATCAATAGAAGTGTCCGAGGAGAACCTGCGAAGATATAACCTGAGCATTGAGAAGGTATCGAGAGCAGTCAGAGAATCCTCTCTGGATATTCCCGCCGGCTCGGTAAAGACCTCAGGCGGAGAGATACTTGTCCGCACAAAGGGGCAGAAATACTATGGACCCGAATTCGATAAAATTATAGTCTTTACAAGAAATGATGGTACGAAAGTAAGACTTTCCGACGTTGCAACGGTAAAAGACGATTTTGAAGATGTTGACCTGTCTGTAAAATTCGATGGTAAAAAAGCTGCCTTTATACAAATCACACGTATCGGCGCGCAGGACGCATTAGACATAGCCAAAACCGTCAAGCAGTATGTAAACAAAAAGGAGCAATATTTGCCCCAAGGAATCTCTCTTGCTTTATGGGAGGATGACACTGAATTTCTCAAGGCAAGAATGAATCTTCTTACCAGGAATGCTTATATCGGTCTGGTTCTTGTATTTATTTGCCTGACGTTATTTCTCAATTTTCGTCTTGCTTTTTGGACAACAATGGGCATTCCAATATCTTTTCTCGGGGCCTTCTATCTGATACCACTTTTTGGCGTTTCGATTAATATGATAAGCCTTTTCGCTTTCATTATGTCACTTGGACTTGTAGTCGATGATGCGATTGTAGTCGGTGAAAATATATTTGCATATCGACAGGCGGGAATGGAACGTACCGAGGCAGCCATAAAAGGTGTAAAAGAGATGTGTATGCCCGTGACATTGGCGGTCTTGACTACAATGTTTGCTTTTATACCTCTGGCTTATACCCTCGGTATTATGGGTAAAATACTCCGGGTACTGCCAATCGTCGTGATCAGTGTTCTTTCTGTTTCGCTGGTCGAAGCACTGCTTATCCTGCCGGCCCATCTGTCTTCTGCCAGATTCTCCAAA
>CAZWME010000083.1:0-11232 GCA_964634515.1 uncultured Pirellulales bacterium
TCAACCGTTTTGGTATCGCCGGTAACAATATTGATATTATTTTCTCGGGCGGTTTTGCCTATACTGTCTAAAATCTTATCGAGTAATTTAAATTCAAAACCATCTTCGATTATCAATGACAGCGATAGAGCAACGGGCCTCGAACCGGCAACAGCCAAATCGTTTACAGTTCCGCAGACAGCTAATTTGCCGATATCTCCGCCGTTGAAGAACAATGGTTTTACAACGTAGCTGTCGGTAGTAAAGCACAGTGAGTTCGAAGCGAGATTCAGCTTTGCCGAATCGCCCAACTCCGAGAGAGTTTCATTATTTAATTTCGGCAGAATATGCTTTTGGATTAGGTCGTCCGTTAGTTGTCCGCCGCCGCCGTGTGCAAGCAGGATTCTGTCGTTTTTAGTTTCAGTCATCAGTTAATGTGCTCTTTTCCGGCCATATTTAAACCATGCCGCACAAGCTCCTTCTGAGCTTACCATACAAGGCCCAATAGGTTCCTGTGGCGTACAATTTTTTCCAAACAGTCCACATTCTGTTGGATCTATCAATCCGCACAATACTTCACCGCATCGACATCCTGTTTCTTCTTCACTCGGTATTTCTTTTATTTTGAATCGCGTAAAGGCATCGAATCGGCTGTATTTTTCTTTTAATTTGAGGGTGCTTTTGTCTATTTTTCCAAGTCCCCGCCAGTAGCCGTCAACCGCCTCAAAGCACTCGGCTACGATTTTTTGTGCAGGGATGTTGCCTTCTTTGGTAACCACCGCATCATACATTGATTTTAATTCGGCCTTACCGGATTCGAGCTGCCGGCAAATTTCACCGAGTCCTTCCATTATTTGCATGGGCCCAAAGCCGGCCACAACACACGGCCGATTAAAATCTTCCACGATCTCGGTAAAAGCCCCGTACCCGATTATCACACTGACGTGTCCGGGACAAAGAAAGGCATCTATCTTATCATTTTTTGCGCTCAAGAGTGCCCGCATCGCGGGGGTAACGAGTTTGTGCCCGCTTAAAATACAAAAATTATCAACTGCCTGCTGGGCCGCCTCTTTTACTACCACGGCAGTGGCCGGTGCGGTGGTTTCAAAACCTACCGCAATGAACACAACTGTTTTATCAGGATTGTCTTTAGCCAATTGCAGTGCATCTTCGCTGCTGAGAACAACTTTGACGTTTGCTTTTGCCTGCTTTCTTTCGAGCGAGCTGTTTTTGCCGGGAACTCGAATCATGTCACCGTACGTGGCGATTAAACAATCATCTCTATCCGCTAATTGCAAAACGATATCGATATAGCCCTGGTCTGTAACGCAAACCGGACAGCCCGGCCCGGATAAAAGTTTCAATTCTTTCGGCAAGGTTGATCTTATACCATTTCGGAAAATAGAGACCGTATGAGTGCCGCATACCTCCATGATATTTATTTGTCGCCCTAATTGCTTACAGGCGGTGTTGCATAAATACTGTGCTTTTTGAATTCTATCGAGCATGGTTTGACACTGTCATTCCTTTCGGAGCATATGTCCAATGGCTGTCCGTAATCACACTTATCCGGAGATTTTATCTGGTGTATCCTGGAATTCGTTAATTTCTGCAATGAGCTGCCAGGTCTTTTTTGCTTCTTCCTCATCGACCAGTGAGATGGCGAAGCCGGCATGTATCAACACCAAATCCCCTAATTTTGCTTCCGGTAGAAGTGTAGTTTTAGCCTTCCAGCGGTTGCCCATCGCATCTACAACAGCTTTGTCCCCATCGAGTTCAACTATTCTTGCCGGTATTGCCAGACACATAATTCGTCTCTCGTAATTCACATTTAATTTTGTTATAGCTCAATGGCTAATATTGCTTTCTTGCCCTCATTTTATGGTATGATGTCCTTTGGGTCAATCTTTGGTTTGTAGAAAGGTCAAATCCATCTCAGAAGGCGTTAGGGAACCTCTAAAAATTCATTTTTACTACGAACGGCTGCAATTTCCGCCAGCGGCGTTGTCAGGCCAAAATTCGTCCTCGACATAGCTTTGGCTATGACTGCGGCGATTTTGACCTTTCGCCAAAGCCGGAGAAAATTTCGCACGTTCTCGTGACAAAAGCAATTTTTAGAGGCTCCCATTAATTTTAGCCATTTGTTTCTTAAGAGGTCTCATAAAAAGTGTTTGACAAGAAAATATGCAAAGTCTATTCTTTTTTAAGATGTGAATGAGTAATCCGGGTATATGGGAGTTATCTATGAACATAGCGCAATTTCTCCACGAAAAACGCGATGATATCTGTACCATTGCTGCAAAGCATGGTGCGTTTAACATTCGTATTTTCAGCTCTGTTGTACGTGGCGAGGCCGGCCCGGACAGCGATATTGATTTCCTCGTTGACGCAGGCCCGACTACAAGCTCCTGGTTTCCCGCCGGTCTCATATTGGACCTTGAAAAAATGCTGGGGCACCGTGTCGAGATAGTGACGGAGAAAGCACTTAATCCTTATATTCGCGACCATGTGCTTGCCGAGGTTAAACCGTTATGAAAGATAATACCACAGCAAGATACTGTAAAATATGTTTGACAACCATGTACACAAAATTTATCCTTCATAATCGATAGTTATCTGCATTACAGAATAGATTGATGGAGATCAATTATGAATTGGCAAGACTATATTACTGTTGATCCAAATGTTTGTCATGGTAATGCTTGCATTAAGGGAACACGTGTAATGGTGTCAGTTGTGCTTGACAATTTAGCTGCGGATTTGCCTGTAGAAGATATTTTACGTAGCTATCCTTCGCTTAAGCAAGAATCAATTCTGGCGGCTATTTCCTATGCAGCTGACCTTGCACGTGAACGTATTATTTCCATACCGGTGTAGAACAGGTTATGAATTTCAAAATCGACGAAAATATGCCGGTAGAAGTGGCAGAGTTACTTAAACAGGCCGGGTACGATGCTATAACCGTATCAGAGCAAAATCTCATTGGCGCTTCTGATACTAACCTTGCTGTCGTCTGCCAGAAAGAAAAACGTGTCATCATAACATTGGACGCTGATTTTACTGATATCAGAACATATCCTCCCAGTAATTTTTCCGGAATTATCGTGATGCGATTGAATCGACAGGATAAACCTCATATTCTTGAGGTTTTTGAACGCGTAATACGTCTATTTTCCCAAGAGCCGATAGACCGGCACTTATGGATTATTGAAGAACACAGGCTCAGGATAAGAGGTTAGAGAAGTTATATAGTCTGCCGTCCTATAAGACTTTTATGCCCTATAATTCTTGGTTTTGTCAGCGAGTTGAAGAAGAAAAGTTTCACAATCCGAAATTAGCTTTTTCCAATCTTCCGATTCATACTCAATGTCATCGCTTTCTGCACCACCAAAATTCTTCACAAAATCCTTGTTTATAGTACCGTTTGAGTGCTTGAAGCAGTTATTCAGTAACCTGGCCCGATTAACGGTGTCGAAGCATGGAATGTTGACGAATTTGATCTTTGTATTTCCCTCGATTTGGTTCTTGAAAACTACCCAATTTGGCTTTTTAATTCCCTTACCTTCACTATTTTTTATTTTTGTTTCTCCACTTTCACTGATTTTTACTTTGATGAATCCTGAGTTTACACACAAGAGAAAAAGGAAATACTCTGCTATAGCGAATAGCGAAACGGCGACATTTGCATACATTATCCTTTTCACCTTATTTGAGATACGGTACTTATCGTCGAATTCGTTCCAAGCGTACTCATGGGCGTCTTTTGTCTCCAGTTGAGATTGTATATCTGTAAATTTTTCTGAGGCTAAACAATACCACTCTTTTGTCGCAGATAGGAGATTTTCTATTACTTCAATTTCTATTTTTAAAGTTTCGCACAAAAGGAAAACTTATCTTGAACCTGTCATATTTACCTTCTCAAATTGACCATTTTAATCCAAGTGATCTACCAATAACGCTTTACGCTTCATTATCTTAGTAGCTATTGCGGCCTGGCCCAGCGATATTCCACCATCGTTCGACGGGACGTCCTGATTAAATAATACGGAAAAATCGGCTTTCTTCAAGAGTTTAATGCAACGAATAATCAAATATCGATTACAAAATACACCGCCGCTTAGCGCAACTGTTTTTAATTTTGTTCTTTCTCTCGCTAAATTGGCCATTTCGAGCAGGCCGGCGGCAAGGCAGTTGTGAAATTTTGCTGAGATAATACCGACGGCCTTTTGTTCTCTTATATCAGCGATTAGCTGCTTTATCATCTTACCCAAATCAAGCAGCGCAGGTTCGCCGGAGATGTTTATTAGTTCAAAATCATAAGACTCTTCAATCTCATCGGCAATGCTTGCCTCAAGGGCCATCGGTAATTGTGCTTCAAAGTAGTTATAGCCGCCCAATCCGAGCATGGCGGCAACCGCATCGAAAACACGCCCTAAGCTTGAAGTCTCTACGCAATTGACACCTTTCTCAAGCTGCTCTGATATTATCTGCAGCCTGTTTATGTCAGGCTCGAACCGCTTAAGAAGCCACTCGAATTCCTGTAAATTAAAATTTCTACCGTATGCCTTTTGTAATAATGACAGGGCAGGTCTTATAGCCTCTTTGCTTGCCTTATCTGCTCCTGCCAACTGGTAATAAGCCAAATGACCGAACCGCTCAAATTTTTCCAAAGATGCTATCAAACACTCGCAGCCCCAGACAGCTCCATCTGTACCGTAGCCGGTACCATCTGCGGCAAGTCCGATGACCGGTCCGCGAAGGCTGTGCTCAGCCAAAACCGATGCAATATGAGCCCAGTGATGCTGAACTTTGATTACTTTCAGACCGGCCTGTGACAGGGCATATTGCGTGGAAAGATAGCCGGGGTGAAGGTCACAAGCCACAACTTCCGGCTTGACTTCGAATAAATTTCGCAGATGTTCGATTGAATTAATGTAGTGATGATAAACTTCTGCATCTTCGAGGTCGCCTATGTGTTCGCTGCAGATAAACTGATTTTGTTTCGTGAAACAGAAGGTGTTTTTTAAATCAGCTCCGGCGGCGAATATTTCCTGCCGACAGTTTTGTTCTGCAAAGATTGGGCCCGGTACATATCCTCTGGCCCTTCTTAGAAGAACTGGCTTTTCGTCCACAAGGTGAACAATCGAATCATCAACCTGCCTGAAAATTTCCCTGTCGTGCATCAAAAAGGCATCCGCAATGTGAGCCAGACGCTCCAGGGCAGGTTCATTTTTGTAAATCAAAGGTTCGTCGGAAATGTTGCCGCTGGTCATTACGAGGACATCTGTTCGGTGGTAGTTTAGTTGCTCGAACAAAAGATAATGAAGCGGCGCATAACAAAGCATAAAGCCGTAAGTATTAACACCCTCGGCAACCGATGGAGCTATGGGGCAGTTTCTTTTTTTAGGCAATAACACAATCGGGCATTGTGGACTCTTTAAGAGATGCTCTGCCGCTTCGCTCACAAGTGCGTATTTTTTTATCTTTTCAATTGAGTCGGTCATCATAGCAAACGGCTTATGGTCCCGCTTCTTACGGAGCCGCAATTTTTCGACAGCCTTGTTATTAAGGGCATCGATCGCTAAATGAAACCCGCCGATACCTTTTATTGCTACGATTTTTCCGGCCGAAAGTAAGCGCGCGGTTTCGGCGATTACCTTATCGGTTTGTGTTTCTATTGTTTTCCCTTTTTTGTCCGTCAGCCGGATTGCCGGCCCGCAATCACTACAAGCAACCGGCTGGGCGTGAAAGCGACGATCGGTAATCTCTGTATATTGAGCGGCGCATTTATCGCACATCTTGAAGACAGACATCGTGGTATTAGGCCTGTCATAGGGAATGTTTTTGACTATCGAATATCTCGGTCCGCAGTTGGTGCAGTTTATAAACGGATAGCCATATCGAAAGTCTTCTTTGTCCGCCATCTCGGTAAGGCAATCCGGGCAGGTGGCGATATCAACGGTTACCTGAGACAACGGCGTTCCTTGTGAATCACTGGTTTGGATGGTGAATTTGCCTTCGGTTTCGATAACCGGCATCTCAACCGCATTGCAGGTTTTTATTACTGCCAGGGGCGGTTTGTCGGAATCAGACTGCAATCTGGCCAAAAATTCATCTATTTTTTCTTGTTGGCCCTGTAATTCGATGGTTACGCCTTTTGTGTCGTTATATACAAGGCCGGACAGAGACAGCCCTTGCGCTAATCTATACACGGCCGGCCGGAAGCCTACTCCCTGGACCCGACCTGTTATGAATATTTGTTGCCTTTTTATCAAAATCTTTTTTTCTTAATATTATTTATTGATGATTATTGATTACTTACCGATAATTATTTAGAATACAAGTAAAAGGTAAAAATAGTAAAGAGTAAATAGAAAATAATAGATCAACCGGGGCCATAGCTCAGTTGGGAGAGCGCTTGCATGGCATGCAAGAGGTCGTGGGTTCGAATCCCATTGGCTCCATTCTCATATCTTCTTGCAAGTTAAAGATTTGCGAAAAATCATTCCGATGTCATTCATCTCGGCAAATTCTGTGCTACACTTATAACTACACTTTTAATGTTATTTGGGAGGTAAATATTATGCCGAGAGGTAGCCCAGCATCAAATCCGATATCGTTTCACAAGCACACAAAACAGTATTTTGTGACACGTGGCGGAAAAAGACCAGAAAGAGTATGGGCTCACGGCCTGTCCCGGTTCCGATCATGGCTGAGCTGAAGAAATATGTTTCCGGATTAAATGCTGTCTGCTCTGAACTATGATTTCCTTTGAACCATACATCCTGGCGCAATATAATCATTACTGTCTGTCAAAATCAATTTGCATATTATTAATGTTACGAGCATGTATTTCGGTTAGGAGTTGGCTGTTAAGAAGAACCGCATTCGGGCTTTATTGTTTCAGCAACTCAATGCCGGGAATCAACAAAGAAAGAAGATGAAGCAGGACGGAGTGATACTAATGACAGGCAAAAGAAGGGATGTGAATAGTATGAGTATGCGACGGACGATAGTTATAGTTGGGATGATTTTGTTGGGATGGCTGCAGGTTCCATGCGAAGCGGAAAAGACAGTACTGCGGCTGAAATCCGGTGAGGTTAGACAGGAGATTGACGGATTCGGGGCGAGCGGTGCGTGGTGGGCGCAAATTGTCGGTGGTTGGGAAGAGAGCAAACGCAAGGAGATCACAGGTCTGCTGTTCGGGAAAGAAGGAATCGGATTATCCATCTATCGGTATAACGTGGGAGCGGGATCGGGAGAGGAAACCGGGGACCCCTGGCGGCGGGCGGAAACGTTCGAGACGGCTAAAGGGGAATATGACTGGAACAGAGATAAAAACGCGATGCGGATTTTGCGTGAGGTTTGCGCGGCGGGGGTGGAAAATGTGGTCCTGTTTGCCAACAGTCCGCCACGGCGGATGACCAAATCGGGGTACGCGTTCGCCGGAAAGGGCGAGGACAAGTCCAATTTGCGGGAGGACATGTACGAGGAGTTTGCCGGGTACCTTGCGGATATAACCGAGCACTTTATCCGAGTGGAAAAAATTCCGGCCAAAGGGGTCAGCCCGATTAATGAGCCGCAGTGGGACTGGGATGGGAGTAGCCAGGAAGGGTGTCATTATTCGGCGGAGGAAGTGGTCCGGCTGGTGGAGATTATGCTGCGGGAGGTAGAGAGGCGGGGACTGCCGGTAGAGGTCGAGGCGCCGGAAAACGGCAGTTGGGAAAGGGTGGTAGAGCCAACGGGGGATGACTGGAGGAGATCGCCGGTCTATCTGGAGAGGCTGCTGGGCAATGAGTACGTGCGTGAGCGGATGGACAGTTATGCGGTTCATTCTTATTGGGCGAATTTGGAGCGGAAGAAGGCGTTTGCGAAGTATTTTTTTGCGAAGTATCCGGAGAAAAAGCTGCAGATGACGGAATGGTGTGAGATGAAAGGCGGGCGGGATTATGGGATGGATTCGGCGCTGCGGCTGACGCGGGAGATAATCGATGATCTGGTTTGGGGCGGTGTTTCGTTGTGGCAGTACTGGATAGCGGTGTCGCGGTATAATTTTCGGGACGGTCTGATTTATGTGAACGAATCAGAGCGAGAGATTGTTCCAATCAAACGGCTGTGGGCGATGGGGAATTTTAGCCGCTTTATCCGGCCCGGCCATCGGCGGTTCGAAGTTGAGCATGATTCAACAGTTTTACGGGCAGTGGGATGCAAGAGTCCGGATGGGGACAGGTTAGTGGTGGTGGTGATGAATCCGGGGACTGAAAGCGAGGAAGTGGAATTGCATTTTACGAAGGCAGGCGGGGCGAATATATTCGATTCGTATGAAACATCCAAAGCGAATGATTTGAAGATCGTGAGTCGTGGCGTGAAGAATAACAGGTATAATTTCCCGGCGGAGAGTGTTACGACACTGGTCATTAAAGGGTCTGGGGCCAAGGAGAAAAAAGAGCAAAACTAAAAAGGTACAAGGCGTTGCTTGATACTCGATTCTCGATGGTCGTATCTGGTATAGTGTGTATCATACGAATCTTCACTTTCGGATAAGAAGGGCCTTGCTTGAGCTCGGTGAAGCTTGCACCCAAGAGATGTAAGTGGATGTGTGCAAGCAAGGCCCGATTTTGAAAGAAAATATTAGAAGCAGTTTCACACTTAATTTCCACTACGAACGGCTGTAATTTTTGCTCGTTCTCACAACGAAAGTAGCTTTGAAACCGCTTCTGCATATCCACACTTCAAAAGACAGGCTATCCTTGCAATTATTTCGACCTTTCAACTATAAAGGTTAAAATCTGCCCATTTCGCTGGATGGTTAGCATCACTTGTTCACCAGGATTGCCACGAAGAACCTCTAAAGCGCCACTTATCTTCGTAACGTGTGTTATATCCTTATCGTTAACCTTTAAGATTTTGTCACCATTTTGCAAACCTGCTTTGGCTGCAGGCATTCCGGGTACAATATCCACAAGCGGCCAGCGCTTGTCGTTAAGCTCAAGGCCAAGCAATCCTTTTCTCGGTGCTGCCGATGCGCCGTAATCGCTACGAGTCATATAGATAGCAATTAGTTTGTAGTCCCAGAACCATAAGCGGACATCCTGGTCATGACGGGCATAATAACAATGCCCCTTTCTGCCATCGATATCTTTGTACAGAACACCATCTTCAAACTTATTATCTTCGCCCTGGACAATTTTATCAGGATGGCCTATTACCTCGAAGACTTCATCAAGGGTTGAGCCGCACCGCAGCTTGCCACGGAAGACATAGTTAAAACCAGATTCGTGTCGAATCTCAACAATTTTATTGTTACTCATGAATACACGAAACTGGCTGGGATAATACAGGATATATCGTTTGGGCAGGTTACCCTCTGTGAAGGTCTCTTTGCCCCAGATATATTTAATGGGTTTACCGAAAATCTCTTTCACTCGTTCAAGATCTGCCGTATCAATATCCAATTGTCGAATTTTTGCCGGAAGCCGTCTGGTAAATTCTTCATCTTCCTCATCGTCTTCATCATCGTTATCATCTTCCTGCTTAGATATCCACACTTTGTCGAGTGGTCCTGAGGTTTTCGATGAGACTTTCTTCAGAACATAATACGCAGGTTTTCTATGGCGAATGGTATAATCGCCGCTTTTCCATTCATAGAACATGTAGGTCGAACCTTCAATACGTTTAATGGTGTATTTACTGGCAGTTTTATCACCTGAATGGAATATGAGCCCTTTTGTCCAGGTCCACCAGGGCTTAAACGTTTTGCCATTCGGCTTGAAGATAAGCCCTTTGAGATATAGTTCTCCTCCTCTGCCTTTCCATTGTTTCTTGTCGGCCTTGAATCCTTCCATCTCACCGACAAAATCTACGCTTTTCCAGGTTCCTATGAGTTGCGGGTCATTTACGAAGGGCCAATCGATTTTATCAACAATACGGCCTTTTTCGTTGATAGTACTGGTCGGGGGGATATGTGCGTTCCTGGATTTTGAACTCTCGATGGGCGAAACATTGATCTCCATGACCGTTCGGTCGCGTTTGTCGATTTCAAACATGAGGCCTTTGTCCTTGTAGGAGAGATAAAGTTTTCGCTTGGATTCTTTAATTTTAAAGTCATCACCGAAGGCTTGTTTGATTTTCTGTTCCGAATCACCGACTCCCAACCCATTGGCGAATTTGTAAGAAGGGCTTAGCGCAGTAATCCCTTTGACCAAATCATCGTGCATTCCAAAGGAAATATCGCCAAAAGACATGAAATACCTTCTCGGAAGATTATCAAGAGTGTACTTTTCGCCTCCGAAGAAAATCGCCCTTGGTTTTCCAAGGCTTTCCAACACATCTTCTTTGCTTATGCCAAGCGTATACTCACCAACACGAATCCCGGGTACGATTTTGTTGTCTGCAATTCGTTCATTATTCACAGATGCTGCTAAAGCAGTTTGCTCAGCGGGATTGCGACCCATTGGCAAAATAACAGCGCCAATAACAACAATTGCGATTAATCCAAGATATCCGAGTTTTGAATTTTTTGGTACAGGTCTGTTTAACATGTGATTAATTCTCCTTTCTAAAGCCTTCTTCGAGTCTATTACGCTAATAAGACGTAAACTGAATTTTGGCCTCCAAAACGCCATTTCCGCTATATCAATCAGCATATTGCTGTAACTGTTAGTTTCCGGCTTGAGCGTAACGAGCACCATTTCGTCAACCGCTTGTTCTCTGACCCTGCGAACAATCGCATTTGCAATCCATACGAGCGGATTGTAGAAGTAAACAATCTGTAATATGGTCTGCAGCAGGTGTACCCAGGCATCGCCCCGCTTGATGTGAGCAAGTTCGTGAACCAAAACAGCCTTTAGTTTCTCTGGCGATAACTTTTTAAGGAGAATAGACGGTATTAAAATAATTGGCTTAAATAATCCGCAAACGGCAGGACTGACCGCATTGCCGGACAACCTCAATTCAACATTTTGGTAAATACCCATCTGGCAGCAACATTCCTCCAGCATCTCAAGCGATCTCTCATTTGCAGGTCTGCTTTGAGCGATCAGTCCTCTGACAAAATAAATCCGCTTAACGAGTAATGCTAAAAGAACCAGTATCCCAACAAGCCAGCCTGAAAACAATAAGCCCTGCCAATCAATAGCCTCAAGCTCAATTCCTGTCGCCGCCGTTTCGTTCATCATGGGCGGCTCTAAAAAAATATACTCTTGTGGTATATTAATAGCGAGTGGTGCCATCTCTTCTATTGGCGGCACAAAC
>CAZWME010000084.1:0-11180 GCA_964634515.1 uncultured Pirellulales bacterium
ACCAGTCCGTGCATCTGATATGAAATACCGATAGCTTCAACATCCTCCAAATTCCGGATTTTGGAAGCAATCTGCTGTGTTGCTTCTTTAACATGTTCCCACCATGTAGAGGGATGCTGCTCGGCCCAGCCGGACTCCTTCGCGATAATCTCCAGTTCCTCCGCCGGCGAAGTCGCACTCGCCAAAACCTTGCCCGTCCGGCTTTCCATCAACGTCGCCTTTATCGACGAGCTTCCAACGTCATATCCTAATAACAGCGCCATTGTATAACTCCTTCATATATAACGCCTTACAACTTCATCGCAGTATGTCCCCGGGGTGATAACATCTCTTTTATCCCGGCATAAAATAACTAAGATTATAACCGTTCTTCCAGCTAAATCTACAAGATTTGTTTGGAAACTATCCTGATGATTCGAAAAAACAGAATAAATATATGAAATATATCTTTGCCCCACTTAGAAGAAATATTCAATTAAGAGGTTTCTCTTTATAACAAAACAGTCTCTCCTACCCAAAACTACCCTGCAATAAAGCTCCCATTGAAACGGCCTGTGCCCATTTTGTATTATTTTTAAGATTATAATAATTTTGTGGCGGTCGCAAATTCTCTTTCAACAATCTTGAAATCTCTCCTATGGATATGCTTTTCTGGTATGGAACAGCATCTTCCAACACAATGGCATAAACCTTATCTTTCGATGCAGTGTATTTATCGAATTCTTCTTTCGTACACCCGATTTGGTCGGAAAATCTCTCCCAAATATTTTCAGGTCTATTAAAAACCACCTTCTTTATCAACGCTTCTCCCACAAGAGAACGTTCATGTCCCGACGCGTATATAGTAACCTTACTTGACTTCCATTTTTTTGAAAACATCCTTCTTACTTCTACCTTCTTCCGGCCGGACAAAATCTTCCTTGCATATTTCGGCCTAATACTCATTACTATTCCGCATTCAGGTGATTGTCCGTTCATAGAAAATTTACCGGCAATAACTTTCTCGTCAAACCACTTCTTAATATTCGGATGTGTCGGCTCATTTTCCAATACCAATTCCCGCAATCTTCTCAGATGGTTAGTTTCACCCTGCGTATCTGATTCAGATAATCCCATAACATTATTTTTTTCTTTATCATTCATATTCCCACTTGACAATCCACGGGTCATTTGTTCGTTTTTGAAATGCTTTCAGCTTCGACTGGAGTCTCGTTAGCACATTTTTGTACCTCGGATTGTCGGCCAGGTTCTCAACCTCATCCGGGTCGTTGTCCAAATCGTACAGCTCGAATTTCGGCCTGTGTATATAAGCCTCTACCGTGCGCTTGCCGTAATATTTCTCTCCTCGCTCCATAGTCGCCTGCCACGTCGATGCCGCCCATAAATCACTGGCGAACGGATAATCCAGCCCATGGGCAATATTCCAAATCAGCTTATACCTTCGCTCACGCACCACGCGCATCGGATAATACATCGTTATCTCGTGAAAAGTATGCGAAGCAAAAGTTACATCCCAGCCCCACGGATTCTCCCGTTCGAGCACCGACTTAAACGATCTGCCCTGAAATTCATTCTTTTTCGGAAGCGCATCGGCAAAGTCCATAATCGTCGGCGCCAAATCCGCATAGTTGATCAGAGCATTGCAGGTGATACCTTTTCTCCTCTGTGACGGATTTCGAACGATACACGGCAGATTCATCCCCGGCTCATACAGAGTCGTCTTGGCTCCCGGAAATGCGATCCCGTTATCCGAGATATAAATTACCACCGTATTATCATATTTGCCCTCCTCTTTAAGAACGCCGAGCAGCCGTCCAATCCCCTGGTCAACACGTGAGACCGACTGATAGTACTGCGCAAGCTCGGCCCGGCACTCCGGCGAATCCGGTAAAAACGGGGGTACTATAACATCCTCAGGACTGTACTTTACCTCTTTCACCCCCGGATATTCCCCTTTGATACGATTGCCGAACCGGTCGGGTTTTGTCGGCAGCTCTTCGGCCTTACCGCCCCCGCGGTGCGGGTCGCTCATGCAGAAATACAGGAAGAACGGCTTACCATCGTCACCTCCGACAAAATCCCGGCAGTTATTCGCCATCTCGACAGGACTGCGGCTGTTGCCCCTTAGCGCAACATCGAATTTATAAACCTCTTCCGGCGCAACGTGATACTTGCCTATTCGTCCCGTCCGATACCCTGCCTCGGTCAACTGCACCGGCAGAGACTTCACGTTCGGGAAGGAGATAAAGTGATGATAACTGTGTTGATGCCCGTACTGGCCGTTTGCGTGGTTATACATACCCGTCAAAATCACCGACCGGCTCGCACTGCAGCTTGCCGTCGTACAAAAGGCATTCATAAAGCGAACGCCTTCAGCCGCAAGCTGGTCCAAATTCGGCGTCTTGATAACCTTATTACCATAACAGCCCAAAGCATCGAACCCATGGTCATCACTCACTATCAAAACAATATTAGTTTTTTTCTCTTTGGCCGCCAAAACTTCTTTTGAAATCAAACTCGAACCGACAAGCGCCGATGCACCTGCAGCACAACTCTTCATAAAATCACGCCGGCTAATCGATTTATTTTCCATTATTACCTCCGAATTAATAAAAACTCATGGTGTTCTTAATACCCAAATTCCCTGATTCATATTTTCCATTACTTTTCATGCCCTCAGCTCAACACCGGCCGAAACTTCCTGCTCCCAGGCGGCCAACTCATCTTCAAGCGCCTTGGCAACATCAGGCCTTGCTAAAGCAAGATTCTCTTTCTCTCTGAGGTCTTCGTCAAGATTATAAAGTTTTGACAGGTTACCTTGAACCAGCAATTTCCACGGCCCTTTACGAACGGCCTTTTCTTTTCGGTAACGCCAGAACAAAGTTCGCTTTGGCAGCCTGGTACCTTCGGTCAGCATCGGCAAAAGGTCAACGCCGTCAAGCTTCAGACTTGCCGGTTGTTTTGCCCCAGCAATTGACATCATTGTAGCAAACAAATCCATCCCGATGGTCGTCTGGTCCGTGGTTGTACCGGCTTTTATTCTGCCCGGCCAATAAGCAACAGCCGGAACCCTGTGCCCGCCTTCCCATAAGCTACCCTTGTAACCGGCCAGCACACCGTTGGAACCGTTTTTAGTAGCGCCGTTGTCTGAGCAGAAAAAGATAAACGTCTTTCGCTCTAAGCCCAGACGTCTGAGAGTCTCGACAATACGCCCTATCCCCTCGTCCATCACCTCAACCATTTCCTTGTATGCGCGGGTAATCTCCGGACCTTTGGCTTTCTTGCCTTTCCTGCCACCGCTCAAACGTTCCGGCGGGTCCTGGCGACCCTGATAAGGATAGTGCGGCGCCTCGTGCGGCAGATACAAACAGAACGGCCCATCTTTATGCCGCTCAATAAAATCCACTCCGTGCTTGTTTATCAAATCAGTACAGTAACCCTCTTCAGGAACCTTTTGTAAATTTTTCCACCAATCATCGAAGCCAGCCTGGTCTATATGCGAATGATAATCAACATTGCCGCTGACATAGCCGATAAACTCGTCGAATCCCTGCCTGGCCGGATTGAATTCTACGTTGTAACCTACGTGCCACTTACCGAAAATGCCCGTCGCGTAGCCACTTCTTTTCAGGACTTCGGCAAAAGTTACTTCCTCCAGAGCCATCCCTGTATGGCGGTGCCTCGCGGCTGTTACGACGCCCTCGATACCACACCGCTGCTGGTATCGCCCCGTCAGCAGTGCCGCCCGTGTCGGGCTGCACACAGGGCAGTTGGAATGATAATCCGTAAACTTAAGGCCGCCTCTTGCCAAGTCATCGATATTCGGCGTCCGTATCTTTTTACTGCCGTAACAGCTAATGTCACCGTATCCCAAATCATCGGCCATAATAAGAATGATATTGGGCGGTTCTGCAGTCGCTTTGGAACTTCTACCAACCGCACAGCCGTAATTTGGCATTACAACCGCCGCCGCACCGCCGATAGCAAACTTAATAAACTCACGTCGATTCACAATCAAACTCCTTCCTTTGTCTTTTACCGCCTCATTTTGATGCACCTGAATTCAGATTTGGTGTAAAGGTCAGGATTTTTTTCTTCCCGCCATCCAGCCATCTTGCCGAGATGCTTCGTGCGGGAATATCAGCTTCCCGATATCGGCGCGGCTGCTGTGAAAAATTCGCAATCAATTCCACCCGGCCGTCAAAAACCGCACGCTGTAACTTTCTGTCGGAACTGGCCCAGTTAAAATCCGTCATCTGAGCAAAGCCAAATTCCCTGTGCAATGGTGAAAAAAAATCATAATACTTTTTCATTATATCACGATGCGTATCAAATTCATCAAGATTCATGTGGTATAACGGCGGAACCATGTACAGAAGCTCCGTCAGCGCCACCGTATCGAGCATATTGCTATATTTGAGACTGCTGTTTGCCCATTGGTGAGTCGTCACAATCGAATCATGGAATACAATTTCATAGAGCGGCAGGCGATACCGCGGGTCATAATAAAAATACTGATACTTCTCCATCATAGGAACCTGTTTGACAAACACCTTAGGCCCGTCAGGGGGATAATATTGGCCCAGGTAGTACTGCGAATCCCTGTTTTTCAAATCGGGATCGCCCCAGCCGAACCCAGGCCCGAACATACCTTCTGCCAAATGGATAACTTTAGCCGAGTACGAGCTGCCGCCCTCCGAGCCAACCACTACATTAAACGTATCACTAATCCAGGCAAGCCTATCCAAACGTGCTCTTACATCATCCGCCTGGCTCGCCCGGTGAAAAGGTGAGTAATCATCATAAACCTCACCGTAAGCATCGCAATCGACAAAATAATAATTGTAAGGGACATTCTTCATATTTTCTCTAACACGCTTTTCCACATGCGCTCTGGCGGCAATCGGGCTAAGCTTGAAACCGGCCCCCTTAAATCCTCCTCGTTTCTTTCCGTCTTTGCGGACTATTGGTCCTTCCTCAAAAAGTTCCCTGTCAAACTGCGCAGTAGTCCACGTATTATCCGTGCCGCGCATCGAAGGGTCGTGAATGCTGTGAAACGAATCATACGTACCAAAAAGGTATCCCATCCGGTCGGCCTGCTTTGCCAGATCGGGACGTTTTTCAATTCCTTCCCAGCCTTCGACACACAATCTCATCCTGTCAAAGCCGCTCTCTTTAAACTGCTCCAGCATCCTGCTTGAAACACCATCACCCCAGTTATCAACCGGAATCATAAACTCCGCAAACGCTGCACGCAGAACCAGACCGTTCATCCGGCACAACTCCGGAGTCGTAAGCTTGTCCGGACTTTTCTTCAGCAATTCGGCCGCCTCATCAGGAAAAGCTACGTCCCGCCAACAGGCTTTATCATAAAAATCCCGTCTTTCCAATAATCGGGACAGCTCATTGGCCACCTGGCCCTTGGTATATTTATCCGGCCACTGAGCTTTGGAAATCGTAACTACTTCCGCCCAGCGCTGCGGCTCCATCAATTCCTTAATTCGCCCGCCTGGTGAGAGCCGCCCGGCCCTGCTTTGT
This sequence comes from uncultured Pirellulales bacterium, assembly GCA_964634515.1. Taxonomy (GTDB): domain Bacteria; phylum Planctomycetota; class Phycisphaerae; order Sedimentisphaerales; family Anaerobacaceae; genus NIOZ-UU13. The sequence continues at coordinate 5,539 of CAZWME010000084.1, forward strand.
TCGAGAAGCTTCCTACAGAATGATTTCCATTTTCTCACAGGGATACAATGTCGCGTAAAAAACGCATCGCCCCAAAGATAGACATGCGGCGCCCCCAACAAACGTTCAGCCTTAGGGACCTTCTTCACTTTCTCCTTCATACCGACAAACTCGCCCTGCTGTTGCAGCCAGTGACGAAACTGTTTCGCAGGCTCTACCGGCGAATTGTTTTCTCCCAGCCGAATCAAAAATCCATATTCTTTTTTGGATTGAACAGATGTAAATTCATGGCTGAACTGCGCTTCAAGTATGTTCCCGGCCCTGTTAAATTCAATAATGTTACTGTAGGGTCTGGTTATGATATACGTTAGTGAAAAGTCGCCGCAATCCAGACCCCAAAAGGGCATGCTCAGCCCTTCCAAGGTGTCCCACTGTCCATGCTCTACCAGATACTTTTCCCAGCGAGGCTCATCAAGAGGAATATAGCAGCCCTCCCAGCGTGGCCAGATTAACGCCTTGATATTTGCCCTCTCCCGAAAAACAGGCCAGGTAAACGTACCTATCTTTTGGGAAAAAAATTGAACCGACAAATCCCGCTTATCTAATCGTAACTCAACCTTAATTCCTTTCGCTTCGAAAAGCCACTGCGCCCTACTGCCGACCTTTATTATATTACCCACTTTGCCTAAATCAGACTGGCTCCTGGATATCAGGATTTTACTACCCCCCGGCAGCTCGGCGTTCATCTGTAGCGTTTCCGTTGAAACTTCGACCGACCAGTACTTATTGCTCAGGACAATTTCATCCGACCGAGCCGTCCGCACCCTGACTGCGATAAAACAAACCGGAATCAGCAAGTAATAGCACCACCGCTTTGCTTTGCACAAAACCTCATCCCGAACTGATATTCTCAGCATGAAATACTTCTCAATGATGAAAGTCTATTTTTATTTTAATTCAAATCGCGAGTCAATTGGCCGATTTTTCAATTACATCCACCAAGCCCACGTCGATATATTGGCCGCCCTGGGTCTGAGAGCAGTGAACGGCTAAACAATTCGACCCGACCTTCAACGTCTTTTGTCCCTTTTCATCAAGCCTGAATTGGATATAGCCGGAAGTATGGCCCTCGAGCTTCGCAACAAGCTGGCTGTTGATATAGACCTCGGCGTCCTCATCATGATGGATTACAAGCTGCGGCCGGTTGAATTTTATACTATCCAGCTCAAACGTTCTGCGCATCCAGATACCCGGACTATTCCACTCGGTGCCGACAACAGCCCCGGGTGTCCCTTCAGTGCCGAATCCGCCTTTACCTTCCTGCCAGTCGGAATCGGAGAAGCCCGCCCGGTACCAGCCGACGCGAGGTTCGTCTGTCGTATATCGCCAGCTTTGTCCGGTTTGTTGTGAGGTTGGGACAAGCGTTTTAACAACAGGCGGCGGCTGATACAGACGCCTGTTTGCCGCCGCGACCTTTTCAACATCCATCTTTATCATCGCCCTGTCGTAAGTCATCAGTCCATTGACCTCAATCTCCACGTCGGTTGTCTGCGTATATACCGCCGCACACAGACCCGGGCCAATCAGCGAGCGCAAATTATCAAGCAGAACCAGGTACGCATCGGTAAGTTCCTCACGGGTTTTATAGCTGCGATACCCCCAGTTCTTTTTATCCTGCCATGTATGCCCCGGAACCGGCAGACCCAGACCGCCAAACTCACCTAATACAGCAGCGCGGTTATCTTCGGTCGGCGGTGCGGCCGGACCCGGGTATCTGTGAATATCGTGCACGTCACCAACGCCCCGGTCGGACCAGCCGCTCGTATTATTCACTAACCGGCTCGGGTCAAGCTCCTTAATAAAATCCACAATCCGCTCCGTATCATACTGTCCCCAGCCCTCGTTAAAAGGCACCCACATTACTATACACGGATGACTGCTGAAAGCATTAATGACACGCTTGAGCTCCAGTTCAAACTGCTTTGCCGACTCTTCGGTTCTCTCAAGGTCAGGGTCATTGCCGCGGATGTGCCTGTCGCCGTTGGGCATATCCTGCCAGACCATCAACCCTAATTTATCGCACCAGTAGTACAGCCGGTCAGGTTCCACCTTGACGTGCTTGCGCAGCATATTACAGCCGAGCTTTTTCAATACATCTATGTCATAGCGAAGCGCCTCATCGGTCGGTGCCGTGTACAATCCGTCCGGCCACCAGCCCTGGTCAAGCGGGCCGAACTGAAACAGCGGGTTGTTGTTAAGGTACAGCCGGGTAATACCTTCTTCGTCTTTGTCCAACGAGATCTTCCGCATCCCGAAGTAACTGTTTACTGTATCAACGATCTTGCCCTTACTGTCCTTAAGCGTTACTTTTACCTCATACAAAAACGGTGAATCCGGCGACCACAGTTTCGGCTTTTTGATTTGTAAAACAAATTCTTCCCCGGCATTACCTTTGCCCTTTATCTTATTGAACCAGCCAAGATTGATTTCCGCTTCAACGCTGCAGTCAACGGTTGCTTGGGAGCATACCGCGGTTATCCGCGCCGATTCAGAGTCTATATCCGGAACAATTTTCAGTGACTTAATGTGTGCTTCAGGCACCGGTTCGACCCATACCGTCTGCCAGATTCCCGTTACTGCGGTGTACCATATTCCGCCGGGTTTTTTCACCTGTTTACCCCGAGGCTGAGTGCCGGTGTTCGTCGGGTCCCATACACTTAATACAATTTCCTGCGAGCCTGTATCATTCAGAACATCGGTGATATCTAATGTAAACGGGTCGTAACCACCTTTATGGCTGCCCACTTTTGTGCCGTTCACCCATATTGTTGAATCCCAGTCCACTGCTCCAAAATGCAGCAGCAAGCGCTGAGACTTCCATTTTTTGGGAACATCAAATGTTCGCCGATACCATAGCCGGTTCTCTTCACCTACAGGCTGCATCACACCTGACAGGGCCGACTCAATCGGAAATGGAACGAGAATTTGTCCGTCGAACTGGACCGGCTGCCGCTGCTCTTTGGTCCTGATTGCGTATTCCCATAACCCGTTAAGATTCAGCCAGTTCTTGCGGACCTGTTGCGGACGCGGGTACTCGGTGTGCACTTTTTTCGGTGATACCTGTTTTGCCCACTGGGTCATAAGCGGGCCCTGACTTACCTGCCAGTCGGCCTGTACAGAAGAGCAGATACACAAAAGTGCAAATATTATGACGCAAAACCGGATTGTATCCCGTTTCAAAAGTCGCACCCCGCTCCGCTGTGTTCTTGGTACCGAACAGCCGCTTGCAATGCAATTTGAATCCATCTTTCGTCTCCTTTCGAATAGTTACAGTTTAATAAGTAACCGCATATCCCGCTCGTCTCCAAGCAGGCAGTCCTTTCATGCCGAATTCTGCAAACAAAGGCTTAGATTACCTTCGATCAGTGGATTTTGCAATAAAATTTCATACTATAGAAAAAAGACCCAAAAACTTCTTCCACCTGTATTTTCAGAACGCCTCGGTCATGATAATCCCAGAGATTTCCCTTGACGGGACGATAGGCAATTTGGTATAAATATATTTGGTGAAGTTTGTATACGCTTAATCAGGTTACTGGGAATTTTGCGTTAACAAGCAAGGAGATTGCATCTTAGATTTTCTTTTTCAATGCAGAATTGGAAATAGGCGATCCTCGTAAAAAATCTATGTTTTGGTGTGTGGCCAAAAAATAATTCGTAATCATTTTAATATTTTTTTAAGGAGGACTATCATGTCTAAGAAATTGATTTATTTGTTTTCTGTTGTTTTGGTGTTGGGTATAGTTACCGGGCTCGCCAATGGCAGACCGGTTAATATTAACTTCCAACAAGCAGGGGGGGAGGTACCTGAAGGATACCTGCCCGACTACGGTGAGGTCTTCGGTGACCGCGATGACGGTTGGAGATACGGCTGGGACAGGGACATCCAGGCCGACGCACGTAACCGCGGAAGCGCAAACGCAATTGACGAACGTTACGACACTATTATCCACCTGGAGAAGGGAGCACCCGCTGTATGGGAAATAGAATTGCCCAACGGCTCTTATGAACTGTTCCTTGTTTGGGGTGACCCGGGCTATACTGACCAGAGCAATACCTTCGACATTGAAGGTGTTATTCTGGAAGACCCGGACGGACAAGTCGGAGATGGCTTTGATTTTGACGAGTTCAACGTCACTGTCATTGTGGCAGATGGTCGTTTGACCATCCAACCGGCGGAAGGCTCGTCCAACTCAAAGATCATGTTCCTGGAAATTCTAAGTGGTGTGGAATTGGTAAAGGCATATAATCCTCAGCCTGATGATGGTACTTTCCATGAGGATACATGGGTCAATCTTAGCTGGTCAGCGGGAGATAATGCCGTTTCTCACGATGTGTACCTCGACGATAATTTTGATGCTGTCAGCGAAGGTGCTGAAGGAACATTCATCGGCAATCAAGCCAATACATTTATTGTTGCCGGCTTTCCAGGATTTCCTTATCCGGATGGCCTTGTTCCGGGAACGACTTACTATTGGCGAATCGATGAGGTCAATGACACCGAGCCGAACAGCCCCTGGAAAGGTGATATCTGGAGTTTCACGATTCCCCCCAAGACCGCTTATCTACCGGAACCGGCTGATACTGCTGAGTCTGTCGAAGTGAATGCCAACCTAACCTGGACACCGGGCTTCGGTGCGAAACTGCATACCGTTTACTTCGGTGATAATTTTGACGAAATCAGCAATGCCGAAGGTGGACTCCCTCAGGCAGCTGTAGCCTATGACCCCAGCCCGCTCGAAATGGCCAAGACATACTACTGGCGAGTCGATGAGTTCGATGCATTCAGTACGTATAAAGGCAATGTCTGGAACTTCACAACCGAGGGCGCTGTTGCGGCACTTAGCCCGGCTAATGGCGCTGTGGATGTAACGCAAACACCTGTTCTCACATGGGCACCGGGCTTTGGTGCTTCACATGAAGTCTATTTTGGCGCCGATGCAGCCTCCCTGGAGTTAAAAGGCAGCGGCAATCTTGGCTCCGAGAGCTATGAACCCGGACAACTTGAATGGGATACTACCTACTACTGGCGTGTTGATGAGGCTAATAATGCCAACGCAGACAGCCCGTGGACAGGCCCCCTCTGGAGCTTTACTACAGCCAACTTCCTTATCATAGACGATATGGAAGCTTACAATGACATTGAAGAAGGTGAACCGGGGAGCAACAGGATATATAATGCCTGGGTGGACGGATACGACGATCCGACAAACGGTTCTCAGACTGGTCATTTGGATCCTCCATTTTACGAAGAGACTATCGTTCACAGCGGTAATAAGTCGATGCCGTTTACTTACGATAACGCAGTCGGCAAATCCGAGGCAACTTTGAATTTAACTTCCAATAATGACTGGACAGTGAACGATGTCACCACGCTGACGATTTGGTTTAGAGGCAGTGCGTCTAATGCTGCTGAGCAAATGTACGTTACTCTCAACGGTAATGCAAGGGTCGATAATGATAATCCTGATGCGGCACTGGCAACTACCTGGACCGAATGGAATATCGACTTGCAGGCCTTTGCCGACCAGGGCGTCAATCTTTCCAATGTAAATTCGATTACTCTTGGACTTAGCTCGGTAACCGGCGGAACAGGTATTATG
>CAZWME010000085.1:0-11179 GCA_964634515.1 uncultured Pirellulales bacterium
CCATTCATAATAAACAACTTGAGGCCGGCTCGCTCCAAGTCATAATCGAACCGCAAGAAGCGGTTGATTCTGGGGCGCAGTGGCGACGTGTTGGAACCTCGGCCTGGTACGACAGCGGCCACATGGAAATGGATATCCCCATCGGAGAGAATATTGTCCAATTCAAGGATGTGCCCGGTTATGTTACACCAGACGATCGGACTGAAATGATAGATCCAAACAGTACACTGTATTTAACAGCTATCTACGTATTTACTGATACTGAGCCAAACGAACCATTCAAACCTGGTGTTACTCATGTGTTCTATGATGATTTTGTCTATGCTGAATCTTCTGATCCTGAATTACCACAATTTGGGTGGCGTGTTCGTACTTCGCCCGGAGGTCCTGGTATTAAAGGGGCTGAATGGACATCTGACCAGGTAACATTCGTTGATGATCCGAATGATGGGGGTGATCGCCTCTTGAAAATGGGAGCATCAACATCCGGAACTCCAACAAGTTCACAGCATTCCGAAATTATGACGGATAAGTTTTTCCTTGAAGGGACATATGCTGCCCGTGTACGCCTTACGGATGCCTTTGTTTATGGGCCTGACGTGAATGATATAATTGTTCAGGCTTTCTTTTCTATCAATACTTTGCAATATGATTATGATTTTTCTTATTCCGAATGTGACTTCGAATACCTTCCGAATGGTGGCTGGGATGCATCGCAACCTACAATGTTCGTCACCTCATGGGCAACATACAAGCGGGAATATCAACTTGAGCCTACAGATCCAAACAAAGACCCCAACACAGTTCCTATGGTTCCAATCAAAGAGACTGATCTCAGCACAGTTAGCTTAGATGATAGACAGTGGCACATACTTAGATTCGAAATATCAAATAGACAGGTAAAATACTTTATAGATGATACCTTTATTACAACTCATAGTGGCATCTATTACCCTGAATCTGTAATGAGCATAGCCTTCCAGAATTGGTTTTGGAATCTAATGTCGGGATCTGAACACATATCGGGATCTGAACACAGACAATATGAATTCTATGTGGATTGGGTTTTCCACGCTAAGGACAGCGTTCTAAACGACACATCTATTGAGAACTTAATCTCTGAATATAGGCTACAGGGGCATAAACGTCTGAATACTATGATTCTTCAGACAATCCCATAAATGTAAGTTTAGGAGAAGAAATGTAAACCCAAGGTGTCCCATCGGCTGTGTGGTTTATTACTCAAATTAGGATCCTGAAAATTTATCGAATTTTTCGTATCTAACATCTCACATTTTTCGATAAAAACCGCTAAAACTAAGACCCTACCCATTGTCAAGACACAAACTTGGGGTTTTTAAGGTGGACTCATCACCATCTGTTAAAGCAGTTGGAACGGAAAGCAAGGGTTGTGGTGTGCCAAAATAGTAGTAAAAGATGTCTTTTCGACATAAGTGTTCGACTTTTTTGGCGTTTTTTTACGAGAAAACTTGTTGGGGCAAGTATGAAGCGAAAATTTTTTTAGATTTTTCCAAAAAAAAGTATCAATATTTCGTAGTTGAGAATCGCCTAAGTAATGATACAGAGGACTTTTTCTATAGTAACGGATGTAGTTTTATGAAATTGCACACAAACCAAAGAAAGCAGATTTAATCTTTTTGATATTATGAAACTTCAAATGTGCAGGGGAGTTTCATTGAATTGTAGATGTGAAATTTCAGATTAAATAAAGGAGTTCAATTATGGCAAGAAGAAAAATCACAAAAAAGGTCCAACCAAGAACAAGATCGACTTTTAATTTTAAGAGTATGATCAAAAAAGACAATGTTTTGGTTTTAGAGCTGTTAGAGAGCCCAATAAAGGCCTTGAGAAACCGCGACATTATATGTGACCAAAAGATGATCAATAACTTTAACAAAGTGCGTGATAACATAATTGAACGTGCCAAGGCCACATTCATCGAGTCCGGTTTTGTAAAAGACAGTACTATGGGGTGTATGGGCTGTCAGGGCTGTCAGGGTTGCCAAGGCTGCAACTAAGCAGAGTAAATAACCCTATTTATATCGTAATGTATATTCTGCCAGGCGAGTGTATATTTCATGTTCTGCCAGACGAGCGTATTTAAGAGCAAGTTGATCCGACATTGCCTGAGGTTATTTTTGTAGTAAAACACCCGTCTATTTCATAGCAAAGGAATAAAAAATGCCAAATATCATCACCCCAATACTTGCCCAATGGGACATTACCCAAGGCTGTAACTTTACCTGTCCCTTTTGTCTGTCGAATAGCGGGAAACGGTCTCAAGATGAACTGGATTTTAAGCAAGCGCGTGTTATTGTCGATAAGCTGCATTCAGGGGGCATATTATTTCTTCGTTTTTTGGGTGGAGAACCTTTCTTCCGTAAAGACATTCTCAGAGTGATGCGATATGCCGTCAACAAAGGAATGCTGCTGACATTTAGTACAAATGGCTCTCTGATTACAGATGAAACAGCAAAATCACTGAAAGAAATTCAAGATAATATCAGTTATTTCCAAATCAGCCTTTATGGAACCAACCAGCATTTTTATAAGGGTTTTACAAACAATCCCAGGGGCTTCGAGTTAGTTGAACGAGGAATAAGGTGTTTGAAGAAGTATGATTTAAGTCCTTACATATTTTGGGTACTCACCTCTGAAAATATAAACCAACTGGAATCGGCATATCAACTTACTCAAAAGTGGGAATTACCCACGCTTAGAATTTCATTGAAACTCAATATTGGCAGAGGAACAAATAATTGCGGTTCTGATTCCGTGAAAAACACCAATTTATGGGCTCAAGCAATTGAAAGACTTTTATTATTAAAAAAATGCACAGACCAACATACAACGCCAAATATCCAATTACATGCCAGACCACTTTTAGGGGAATATTTATACAAGCTCACAGGTTTACCTTTCTTCTACATTCCCTGCAAGGCGGCAACAACTATGGTATATGTAGATTCAGAGGGTAAATGCAGCCCATGTCCATTTGGGTGTTTTATGCCCGAATCGTATCGTTCATCATTGACATTAAATGGGAGCGCGCTGAGCTTATTAGAATATAGACTCGATGATATATGGCAATCCGAATTGTTTCAATCCTATCGAAGGCTTCAGAACCCAAAAGAAAATCCTAAAGAGATGAACACGAATTGCCCACATTACAAGTCAGAGAATTGTTCGCCTTGCGTATTTACACCCTGCATCTGTAAATCATCTATCCAAATGATAAAAGCGTCCTATACGGATTGTAATCCCCGTCCACAGAAGGCCGTATCTTCGTTCCTTCCAAAGAAGGCGGATAAAAATTTAGAATTGGAAAGAAAAAGGGCATAAGAGCATTTCTGCCTCCCGGCCCCCGAGAAGAAAAGCAAGTGAGCGAACATTCCCCTGCTGCGAGTCAGGTGAGCAGTTCTCGGGGATAAACTCTGGGTAAATTCTGGAGTGATTAAAACCGGTGTGAACCGCAGGTAGAAATGCGACGTCGAGCCATCCCCAAGCACCGTAAGGCGTCCCCAAGGGACTGCTGCTTGAGGGTGCCGCACATCACGATTCAAATGATTAATGATGATTGGCTATTTAAACCACTGAATTCCTGTTTTTTTCAATTTTTATTATTTTATGCATCAACATTAGGCCGCTCACAAACGCTTTGTTATAAGAAAGAGTCAGGATATGTGCGCTAATGAACAGAGGGCCATTTGATTTAAATCCGTTTTTTGTCGACAAAGGTGCGTTATGCGGACAGGCAACCACCACCGGGCATCTTATTCGGACGAATCTAATTATTGTTATGGGCCAGGAGAAAATCGTTAAGTTAACAATTTAGAAAGGAGTGAACGCTATGCCATACTATAGACCAATCAAAGACCTATCGGCAGCAGAACGCAAAAGGACAGTTGCGGGCATTCAGCGACTTCGGGAGCAGTTTGCGGAAGTGAGATTCCCCGGCAAGAAGAGCTTGGCGTCTCTTATCCTCGGCACATGGAATATCCGCAACTTTGACGATGACCGTTTTAACTACGGGCCGCGGCAGAAAGAATCGCTGCACTATATCGCGGAGATCCTCTCGCGCTTTGACGTTGTGGCGGTACAGGAAATCTGTTCGGACCTGGGGCCGCTCAATCGCCTGATGGGACTGCTGGGGCGCCAGTACGACTACATAATGACGGACGTGACCCATAGCGGTTTGGGCGGGAACAAGGAGCGTCTGGGATTCATTTACGATAAGAACAAGGTGGACTTCAAAGGTGTAGCGGGCGAAATCGTTCTACCTGACAAGATGCTGATCGGCGGATCGCCCGACAAGAAGCGGCAGTTCTCCCGCACGCCTTTCGGCGTGGAGTTCCAGGCGGGCTGGTTCAAATTCCTGTTTTTGACGGTGCACATTTACTACGGGAAGGCATCGAAGACGAGCCCTGAATACGCTCGAAGGGTCAAGGAGATCGATGCGGTCGCGAAGTACCTTGCGAAAGAAGCGAAGGCGAGCAACTCGAACCAGATCCTGGTGGGTGATTTCAACATCCTGAAATCCGGCAGCAAGGGATTCAACGCGCTGGTAAAACATGGTTTTAAGATGGTACATAACCGGATGGGCAGCAACCGGAACCAGACGAAATTCTATGATCAGATTTCGTTTCGTTCGAAGAGTAACATACTCAAACAGATGGAGCCTAACCGGCAGGACCGGGTTTTACAGTTCTTTGACAGTGTCTTTCGAGATGATGATTTTTCAATCTACAAACCGATCATCCAGAAAAGCTTGAAGGCGAAGCTGAAGAAGGCGGAAAAGGAACTGGCAGCGGCAACATCGAAGACAAAAAAGAAAAAGGCCAAGAGTCAGATTAAGAGTCTTAAAGCCGCCGGAGCGTCTGAGGCGTCTCTGGAGAAATATTACGACGAGTGGCGAACATTCCAGATGAGCGATCATCTTCCGCTCTGGGTGGAACTGGAGATTGATTTCTCGGACCAGTATCTGGAGTACTTGAGCACGTACCAGGCTTGATGTGGATAGAGCAAAATTTACACCGCCTAAAGAGACAGGTGGCGTGATGAACTGTCGGACAGAGCACAACCAATGGAATTGAAGATAAGGGATTTATAGCGCCTCTGACAAGTATGCCAAAGGCGTGTTGTGCGGACAGAAAACCACAACTGGGCATCTCATGCGGATCGGTCTAATGATTATCAGCCGGAGGGACTGAAACATTGATTCTTTAGTGGATTAGAGATTAGAGTCCGTCACACGACGCCGGATAAATCCACCGCGGCGGATAAAAATTGGAGATTAACAGATGGAAAAAAGGGGAAAGTGAAAAGTTCAAAGTTAAAAAATGGGGTGTATTTCAAGGAATCACTACGATGATTAATAGAGATTTGGGGGTTGGTTTTTAGCGTTTTTTGACTGAAAAATGGGCGATTTTTAGAGTTTTTTGTTGAAAATTAGCCCAGACACAAGATGGGGGATTTAGCATTTCTGACCCCCGGCCCCCGAGAAGAAAAGCAAGTGAGCGAACATCGGGGGTAAACTCCAAATCAAGTAAGCACACACCGGGGACAAGCTCCGGCCAGCATGAGGTGCCTTATAGGCACGTAGATAAAGGCAGACCCCTTGTTAGGCCTGTACGGGGCACTTTACAGGCAAGTAGATATTCGAAGAAACGAAGTGGTGTAGTTATTAAAACCGGTGCGAACCGAAGGCAGAAATTCAGTAGGCAATAATGTTGAGGCAAATCCCGCACTACAATTTCAGGAGGATACCGGAATAAATTGCGTAGCTAAATATTGGGGCAACCACACGGGGTTGCCCCTACTTGTCTTACCGTGTTTAAGTTTTATTTTTTGAAGAATGGGAAGAGCTTTGTTTTAAGCTCAGGGGCGGATGGCCGGCGGCCGTACTCACAGACCTCGAAGGCCTCGGCATAGCGTACTTTTTTGCCCTTCTTTTCGCCGTACATTTCTATCAGTTTGTCGCGGTATTTATTGGCGGTAGATTCAAAGCGGCGACGAAAGCTCGCGCGAACCCTTTTGTGAGCGGCGGCACGCTCTCTGTCGTTTTTGGGTATCATTGACTCGTTACCGGAAACGCCGCCTTCGACAAACTGCGATTCGAGGGCGACCATTGCATCGAGCTTTTTCTCGATGACGTCGTCAATGGCAACAACCAGGCTCGGCTCAAAGGGATTGGGTTTCTGGAACCGGTCTGAGAAGTACAGGAAAACCGGGTTTGTTTTCAGGTGGGGGACATCGGGGCAGATGAACGGGACGATTACCATGTAGGCGGCATCCTGAACGAGGACTCCGGTGTAGCGGTGGTCAGGATGGTAGTCGTTAGTACGAGGGCCCAGAACTATATCGGCCTTCCATTCGCGTATGAGCCTAACAAAATGCTTGCGGTTTTCAAGAGTCGGCATAATTTCACCATCATGGTTGTCGAGGACTTCTGTAGTGATGTTTAATATCTCAGCGGCTTCTTTTACTTCCCTGGTCCGGCGTTGAGCAAGAGGTCCGCCGGCCATTTTCCAGTGGCCGATGTCGCCGTTTGTCGTAGAGACAAATTTTACGTGATGGCCCTGAGCGGCCCACATAGCGGCTACGCCTCCAGCCTTAATTTCACAGTCGTCCGGATGTGCACCGAATGCAATGATGCGCAGCTTGCCATCATTATCCGATTTAGCAGCCCTGGCACGCTCACTGCCCAATGGAGACCTCGAGCCAGAGGCAGCAGCCAAGGAAGCAAAGGCAACCATCAGCAATACCAGTACCGACAGGGTTGGAGTTATCGAACCAAAAATTGACTTTCTCATAATTCACCTCCTGAAAAAAAATTATTCAAACTGCTCCCGCTTTGGGGGAGAACATAAGAAGCTGTTTCAAAACTCAATTTCCGCTACGAACGGCTGCAATTTTCTCTCGCGGCGTTGTCGGCACAAAACTCGCCCTCGACGTAGCTTTGGCTACGCCTGCGGCGATTTCGAACCTCCGCCTTGCGAGAGTAAATTTCGCTCATTCTCGCGACGAAAGCAGTTTTGAAACGGCTTCTAAACAATCATTCGGATTCAGATAATACTGTATAGGAAAACCTGTGATTGTGCCAATGTTTTTTATAGGTTATATTGCCTACGGCAAAACCATCATCAGCAAACAGCTTAGTCGATTTCGAATAATTGCCTTGACGAGGATATAGATGATTTGGTATAAATAACTAGGGTAAGTTAACGGTATTTTGCAGTTTTCCTTGGTAGGAGGAGTTATCCAGCCAGAGGAGGCCGTTTTTAACTGTGTTTTTCAGTGGTCTTTTAGGACAAAGCTGTTTTGATATGTAGTCAAAGCAAAATCGTTGTTATTGTAACCTTTTTTAGCAGGAGGATGTATCATGAGAACTCGAATTGTGTTGTGTGTAGTTATTGTTTTGTGTATGGCTGGCACCCTTCATGCCGACATGACATGGGCGGGGCCGTCGAAAGGGGGCCTATGGAGCAATCCTGATCATTGGGGTGGGGCATTGCCCACGGCCGCGGATAAGATTTATTTTAATGGCCAGGCTCCGTGCACACTTGATTTTGACGCAGGTACGGTACGGCAGTTTGATCACGCTGGAGGCCCATTGAAAATAGTCGCTGGAGGAGTCCTGGCTGTCCTCGATTGGCACATATTGGGTTATGGCGAAGGCAACGTTGATGATAATGCGGGTGTTTTAGAGGTGTATGACGGCGGTGTGCTGAATTCCATGGCGCGTCTTTATGCGGGCCGTCTGGGCGAAGGGTACATTACCGTGTATGAAGGTGGGACGATCAACATACTCGGTCAACACCTCAATGTCGCTCAAAACGCGGCGGGGACTGGCGTTGTTACACTTGAAGGTGGCTCAATTAACATCCTCGAAGGGAGCGATGCTTCTGGCTTGCGGAGTGTTGGCAATGGCCTTATAGATTTCCGGGGCGGGGCTATAGTCCTTCGGAATACGACGCAAAATCAAGACTTTGTGGCCGGGGCTATTGGCGGCGTTATCAAGGCGTATGGGGGAGATGGTGAGATTGAAGTGGTTACTGATGAAGAACTGGGCACGTTAACGATAAGGGGTATCCATCTTCTTAAGCCCTCGCCGACAGATGACAGCAATGCATCAAGCGGAACTCTGGAGTTGAGCTGGACTTTGCCTGATCCATGCGTGCCGGGTCAAGCGGTGTCGGTTGACGTCTATTTCACCGACGATTTGCAGGCGCTGCAACAGTTTACCGATCCGGAATCTATGAGAATCGTCAGTAAACAGAGCGTGACTTCCGTTGTCGTGCAAACGCAACCAAAGACGCGTTACTATTGGGCCGTTGATACCTATGTTGACAGCACCGCTGAGTTTCCGGTTATCGGTCCTATCTTCAGCTTTATGGCGGACAACCTGCCTCCACAAGTGAACGCCGGGGCAGATGTAGTGACATGGCTGGTAGATGGTATAAGGGTCGGGAATATGGACGCGACCGTCGTCGATGACGGTGCGATAAGTCCTTATACCGTGGACTGGACGGTGGTTAGTGAACCGAATGAAGGAACTGCTGTTATAGAGACAGTGAGTGCCGAAGATACGGGTATTACGCTGTCGGCTTTAGGTGAGTACGTGCTGCAGTTGGAGGCTTCGGACGGCGAATACAACAGCTCTGACACGGTGACTATAAACGTCTATAGCGACAGTTGCGAGGCGGCCCAGTCGCTGCCGGACTATGTGCCGCTGGTGGGAGACCTCAACGGTGACTGTAAGGTTGATGAGGCTGATATGGCATTGCTGGAGGAAAACTGGCTGCAGGATAATGCACTAACTGACGAGTGGTCAACGGTCGATTGACTTGGAAGCTGTTTCAATCACTATAGATTAATTTGAGCTTACCGGGGCGTTTGATATTCGTATCAGACGCCCCGTTTCATTCGATGTTTATGAAACATCGCCAATAACCGTCAGATGTAAACTTTGTCCATCATTCTTGGGAAGGGGATGCACTGGCGGATGTGTTTTTGTGCGGTGAGCCATGCGATAGTTCTTTCGACACCGAGCCCGAAGCCACCGTGCGGTACCGAGCCGTATTTTCGCAAATCCAGGTACCAATCGTAATCTTTCACTTTCAGGCCCTGATCGTTGATCCGCGAGACGAGCAGGTCGTGGTCGTCCTCTCTCATCGAGCCGCCGATGATTTCGCCAAAACCGGCGGGGGCAAGCATATCGAAATTCAAGACAACCTTTTCGTTATCCCTGTCGGCCTTCATATAAAAGGCCTTGGCCTCTTTCGGATAGTGGGTCACGAAGACGGGTTTATCGTGCATCTGTGAAATAATGGTTTCATCGGAGCCGCCGAGGTCTTTGCCCCATCGAAATTCTGCGGCCAGGGCGGCGTGTTTGGGATTGTTTTCGATTTTGGTATTTGTCTCGGCAAGGGCGGTGCGCAATTCAATAAGCTCGGCGGCGATTTTATCTTTCTGCCACTGCTTTATCTGGCCAGCCTGTTGAGTTTCAAGCTCGCTGATTCTGGATTCGAGCTGCTGTTTTTGGTTTTGCAGGTCTTTTAACTGGGCGACGAGAAAGTCACTCGCCTTCCGGCTTGTCAGTATGTCAACCGAGTCGGTGTAAGTTAATCTGTAAAAAGGTGGCTTGATTTTTTCAAGCGAGGCAATGTCGGCTTCCAGGGTTTCGAGCTCGGCCTTGTTTTTTTGCAGGACTTGAGCGACGATGAAGGATACGAAATTTTCAGCCAATTCCAACATGCCGTCAAGGTCGATGAAAGCGACTTCCGGCTCGACCATCCAGAACTCGGTAAGATGCCTTCGGGTTTTGCTCTTTTCCGCTCTGAAGGTCGGGCCAAAACAATAGACCTTGCCGAAGCTCATCGCGGCCGATTCGAGATGTAACTGGCCGGTCTGGCTCAGATACAAAGGTGAGCCGAAATAATCGACTTCAAAAAGTGTTTGTTCTTCTTCGCCTGCTGTTGCGGTGAGGATGGGAGTATCGATGAGGACAAAACCATTGTCGTTGAAAAATGTCCGGATGGCGTCGATGACCGTGTGGC
This sequence comes from uncultured Pirellulales bacterium, assembly GCA_964634515.1. Lineage (GTDB taxonomy): Bacteria > Planctomycetota > Phycisphaerae > Sedimentisphaerales > Anaerobacaceae > NIOZ-UU13. Next base: position 10,080 of record CAZWME010000085.1, read on the forward strand.
GAATTTTTCCGATACACCACTGCCGCTGCGAGCGAAAGTGCAGGTGGCGGTGCCTGAGGAGAAAATCTATGCCGTGCGATTTCGGCGTGATAGGATAGCCATCGGCTGGCGAGATAATCTGGGCGCCGGTTACCGCTAATTCGTAACCGCCGACGCTTCTGTCGTCGGCCCGGACTGTTCCTGTGACAGACAGTGACGATTCCTGGCCGAGGTGTTTTAACTGGTTGAAAAGCTCTTCGGGAACTTTGCTTTTTTCAACGATACACTGGCATAAGCCGGTGCCATCCCGAATGACTAAAAATTGAACCTTGCCGCTCGAACGGCCTTTGTACAACCAGCCGGCTAATGTTACTTCTTTGCCATCGTGTTTCGATAAACAGTTAATTGTTGTGTAGTCATTGTTCATAATTCAAGGATTCCTAATTGGTTATCTTCGTTATTCTACGGCTCTGATTACTTCATCTATTTCGGCCAGATGTTAATCGTTTATATCCAGATTATACTCCTTAAAATGATTTTCTGAAAGTGCATACTCCGAGATTCCCCTTTTGGGATTTGAACGACACTGATCTGCGAAGGCATCGAATCTCTTTGGCCCGATAACAAATCTAATTGTCTTCTGATTTTACTTTTGGTCTTTTGATTTTTTAGTTATACAGTACCACTTACCAGCCGATAGGATTTGGAGAGCGAGAGCAAAACACTTTTGATAGCAGCTACAAAATGTGATTTGGTTATAGGGCATTTCGTATGAACGAAAAGGCAATCGAGTCGACAATTGAGAGCCTTCAATGTATTTATGCTATTGTCATTGCTTTATCAATTGGCGAAGCTTTCAACCAGATTCTTGCAAATTCAGACCAAAGCTCCGAAAAGTGTAGGATTCAATGGAACCGGCTCCCCTCACTTTTTTCAATGTTAATTTTGGTTGTACCTTTCTATCATGGTATGACACGCTATTTATGTGAGATGTACCAACCACAAGGAATCGATACATCTTACGGTAGATGGCTTCTCATTGACTGTAGTGTGTTTACATTTGAAGCAAGTCTATTTTTCATCTTGGCTCGCTCTTTGCCGAGACAACTCTGGTTACGATT
>CAZWME010000086.1:0-11173 GCA_964634515.1 uncultured Pirellulales bacterium
GGTTCGAGAGGGCCTTGAGATTGTGCGAGTATGCCGCGACCGATATGATGGGCGTATTCGTAATCCTTTCAACGAGTACGAATGCGGTCACTGGTATGCGAGAGCTTTGTCCAGCTATGGCTTGCTGCAGGGCCTTACAGGTTTGCGTTACGACGCGATCGACAAGACGCTTTATATCGATTCGAAAATCGGCAGCAATTTTCGCAGCTTCTTCTCGACCGAAAGCGGCTTTGGCACAGCGGGCCTAAAAGACGGAAAACCTTTCGTAGAAATGAAATCAGGCGAACTTGACGTCAGACAGGTAAACGTATCCGGCCGAAAAGTGCCTTTATGATAAAATTTGTTTTGGTTTTCCTTTTTCTATTATGTCTAATGATTCAATACAATTTAGTCGGCGTCAGTTTCTTCGCAGTTCAACAATTGTGCCGTTGGGATTTATCACCTCGGTTGCTTACACAAAACAGCTACATCCTAAGATTGAGCACATCGAGTTGTTTACCGTGCGCTATCCAACTAAAGGATACTTTAAGTTTTTCATAGGTCCGGGCGGAAAGTATGGCCGCGGCGCGGTTATCGTTAAGATTATCACCGGTGAGGGTGCAGTCGGCTGGGGCCAGAGTATTCCTTCTCCAATGTGGAGTTACGAGACTCTGGAAACAGCTAAAATTGCATTGCGAGATTATCTGGGTCCGGCCCTGATAGGACGTAATCCCCTGGACATTGACGGGGCTCATAAGGCAATGGACCTTGCCCTGGCGCCGGGTTTCTCTACTGCAATGCCGATAGCCCGTTCCGGCCTGGATATAGCCCTGCACGATTTGGTCGGTAAGCTCAAAGGCCAGTCCCTGTCGCAGATGTGGAATCGGCCGCGAGGTGGCCCGCTGATGTTGAGCTGGACGGTTAACGCCCGGACACTTGATGAGGCCGAGGAGGTTATCGACGCCGGTTATAAACGCGGCTACTCAAATTTCAACATCAAAGTAGCGCCTGACCCGGAATTCGACATTGCTCTTGCCAGGCTGGTCCGTAAACGAGCAACGGAGGGATTTTTATGGGCAGACGCTAATGGTGGTTATGAACAGGCCACTGCTCTGGCAGTTGCGCCGAAACTGGCCGACGCCGGTGTCGATGTGCTCGAAGCACCGCTTAGACCCAATCGCATAAGCGGATACCGGGCCCTGAAAAAGCAGGGAGCTTTGCCTATTCTGATGGACGAGGGTGTTGTCTCCCCGGTCGAACTTACCGAGTTTATTCGTCTTAAAATGCTCGATGGGGTGGCGATGAAACCGTCTCGATGCGGCGGGCTGGCTCCTGCGAAAAGGCAGATTGAAATCTTACTTAATGAAGGGCTTATGTGGCTGGGTAGCGGGCTGACAGATCCTGATATCTCTATGGCTGCAGCGCTGGCACTCTATGGTGCATACGACCTGGTAAAGCCGGTTGCACTCAACGGCCCGCAATTTCTTACTACTGACGTTCTCACCAGCCCGTTGGATATTAAGGACGGTTCTGCGACGGTGCCGGTTGGTCACGGCTTGGGTATAGAGGTTGATGAGGCAAAAGTCATCGAACTGATGAATAAGACGACCGGTTCGGAAAAGATTCGGATATGAAAACAAATATTGAATCTCTGGTTTTATTTCCCATTAAGGACAGAGAGGTGAAGTTTACGATTAATGTTGCGTAAACTGTTTTCAAGGAGAAAGAAAATGAAAATATGGTTTGCACTGCTCAGTTCGTTCCTTTTCTGCTGTTTGGCGGTTGCCAACGATGCCGTTCTTGATTTGTCAAATCACCTTGGGAAGACACCGGCCTTGGTCGTTGTGGTTTGTAGAGGCAATGAGGGAGACCTGCCGACGATTGCCGGGCTCGTCAAAAAAACCCAATGGACGGTTTTCTGTCGGGGCACCACCTCACCCGGGCTGACAAAAATCCGCGATTGGGCGAGAAAGCAAGGGCTCTTGGGAGATCGGGTATATGTAGTTGATGATAATAATACGTCGCTCTGGCTGGCGGGAGACTTGGCCGATGCAGTGTGGGTGGCACCGGGCGTTGATGATCCGCCGTCCAGGAAAGAAATTCTGCGCGTGTTACATCCCGGTGGTGTTTGCATTGCTTCGGGAAAGGTAGTCTTCAAGCCCTCTCAATCCGGCGCCGATGAGTGGCGCCATCCGTACCATGGACCGGACAACAATGTGGTCTCGCAAGACCGAACTGCTCGCTTGCCGGGGGAGTTGCGTTTCCAGACGTATCCGGTTTTTGCGGCGATGCCCAATCAGACGCTTTTTGCAGGTGGGCGGATTTTCTTCTTCTCCGGGCATATCGCATTCCACGAGCGCGAAGAACCGCTTTTGAACATGCTGACAGTCCTAAATGCATATAACGGCCTGCGTCTCTGGAGTCGTCCGCTCGATCCTCGCTACGTCGTCCACAATGTTGTGAAGCTGGCCACCGACAGCGAGGTGGTTTTTGCCGAGGGAGGGACCCTGTGGATGCTGGATGCTGCGACCGGGCAGGAGCGCGGCAGGTTCAGCGTTCCGGCCGAGGCAGCCGCCAGCGGCGACACGGACTGGAAATGGATTGCGCAGGAAAAGAACGTACTCTGGGCTGCGTTCGGCCCACCGGATGCTCATGTTGCTCCGCATAAGCAGAAAGGGCAGATGGGCCACTGGCCATGGAATGTAGCTAACGATCAGTACCGGAGTATCACCAACAACTTCGGGGCGGCAAGAAGGCTGGCAGCCTTTCGATATCCCGAGATGAAGCTGCTCTGGAGCGTCAGCGAGTCGGAGCCTTTCGATGCTCGAGCCCTGTGCATCGAGGGCAAGCGCATCTTCGAGATGGCGCCGAAAAAGTACATGGCCGCTCGTGACTCTGCCACCGGCAGGCAGTTGTGGCGTCGCAGGCCCGAAACGTCCAAGGATCTCTTCAACGCCCTCGGCAGTTCGCTCAAACGCCAGGGTTGGGGCCTGGGATGGGCCACCTACTGCTGCACGCGGGCTAACGATAGTGTGGTGTGTATTGCGGGACCGTCGTTCAAGAATACCATCTGCGTCAGCTTAGAGAATGGTGAACTTCTCTGGACGTTGAACATCGCATCTCCCCATCCATTTTTCTTCAATGACGCTCTCTATGTCGTGCCTCGCGTGGCCAATCCTGCAGCCTTCTGCCGAAAGGTTGATCCGCTCACCGGCAAGGTTCTTGACGAATTCAGTCTGGGAGTAATTGGCACCTGTACCCGCTTGACAGTGACACCGAACCAGTTTTATTACCGTCCGGGAGGTGGAGAAGGCAGGACCGTTTATGTCGATATTGCTGCGAGAAAGCTTGCCGACTACGAAGGCGTCGTTCGTCCCGGATGTTTCGACGGGGTAGTGCCGGCGAATGGGCGGCTTTATTGGATGCCGCTGGCTTGTGATTGCTGGCAAGTTCACGGTACCTTCTCAATGGCCCCTCGTACGGCACTCAGAAAATCAAGACTGTCGGCGCAATCGCCCGCTTGGGCTGCGCCGGTTTCGAGTGCGCCGGCGGCCCGGGATGACTGGCCAATGTTCCGAGCCAACTCCGCCGGGACGGCCACGACATCCGCAGCCATCGGGCAAAAGGTCAGGGAGTTGTGGCGGCGGCGTCTGTCTGGGGGTGACCTGACCGCCCCTGTGTGCGTCAAGGGACACGTTTTCGTGGGCGGGACAGACGGCACGGTATGGGCACTCGACGCAACCAACGGAAAAACCCTTTGGCAGGCGTCATCCCATGCCGCCGTGCTGTACCCACCTGCCTATCGGAACGGACGGATTATCTTCGGCTCGTGTGACGGTTTTCTGTATTGTGTAGATGCGTCAGATGGGCGGGTATTGGGACGCGTCGAACTGGCACCTCAAAAGAGATTCGTCAACATTATGGACCATCTCATGTCGGCGTGGCCTCTGGGCGGCGGGATTGTTCTGAGCGACGACGGGATAGCCTACACAGCAGCCGGAAGCACTGCTGCAGACGGAGCCGTTGTCGCTGCGTTGGATGTCGACACCGGAAAGCTCCGCTGGCGGCAGGCATACACTCTTGACCGGAGAGAACCGAAACTGAGCTTCGGTGTCCAGGGAAATATCCTGTTGAAGAACAATACGTTGTACATCAACGGCGGTGCACCGGTGGGAATCGTGGCACTGGACGCACTCACCGGCGGAAATCCTCGAGTTGTCTCACGGCTCGAGGCGGGAATGGAAATGTTTCTGGAGCCAGGCGACAAACCGTCGAGCACCGGCCCCGAGCTTTTCTCCCATGAGCGTACCAGGACTACCATCTTCAAACGCCACCAGGGTCGAGTGTATTTCCAGACTTCCGGCCGGTACATTGCCTTAATAGATAGTCGCATTTTCTGTTCTAACGATCCGCGAGCACTCGATCGCATAGTTGACTTGATGAACAAGGATCCCAAAACCGGTGGAAAAATGGGAGGGCTTACGGTTCCTTGGGATGTGATGAAAATTCCTTTGGACGATTCTATTCTTTGGGCAGGCAATACGGCGGATGTGTGCGGTCTGGCTGTAGGCGCCGACGGACTGGTGGTGCTCCACCACGACAGTGCCGAAGGAATCTCTCTAAACGGCCGGTCATTGTGGACTGTCCAGTTGCCCGCGCCGCCGGTACGGTGGGGTGTAGCTCTTACCGGAAAGGAATGTGTGGTGACGCTATCGAACAGACTTGTGGTCTGCTTGGAAAAGGATTTGGAGCAAAACTGAAAAACAATATAAAATAGACAATGAAAAGGGGCTTATATCGAATCAATCTATATAAGCCCCGAGTTAATACAAATCTGTAATGTCAACTATGCAATCTTAGTTGCCGGTTCCGGCCTATGGCGCCGGTGCATACAGTCGAATATCATCGAAGAATACCATACCTGCGCCACCGGCAACCGGGTTATTCCTGTTACCAAAGCCAAGAGTAATCGTATTAACATTAACAAGGTTCACGCCCAGGTCTGCAAAGCGCGTCAGGTCGATTCTCCATTCCGTCCAGGTGCCTATCTGCGCTGCATCAGAATTGTCGTGATATACCACCGCAGGGGAGCCTGTACTGTTGGCTAAGGCGACATACATTGGTTCAGCGGCATTAGACGCATCACCGTAGAACCACAATGATAATACTCCAACTCCTTCCTCTGTCCAGTCACGGGGGTAAGTCAGTGTCAAAGTTGACTCGGATTTACCAACACCGTTGTCGTATAAAAACGGCATCGACTGCGAACCGCCGTGAACGATAGTCTGCTCTGCAAAAGGAGCATTAGCATGACCAACGATAGAGCCGTTTACGGCTGGATTGTCGTATCCGTCCAGCCAGGCAAGATATATCCTGTTGCTCCCGGGCTCACCTTCATCAAGGTCGTTGTAGCTCTCCATATCGTCCACAATTAGGAAGTTCACGGTAGTGAAATTCCAGAGAGGTCCGGTCCATGGGCTGTCTGTGTTGGCGTTATTGATCTCATCTATGCGCCAGTAATAAGTTGTGGCCCACTCAAGTTGTCCGGGTTCATAGCTCTCGGAACCAAGATTTCCGCTGCCTTTATATTCGGGCGAGCTTGTATCGGCGTTTTTGACTGCCTCTTTGTCTGTGCCGAAGTAAACTTCATGTGAAGCACCAAAGATTCCCGGCTCCCAGGTAAAAACAGGTACCTGCGTGACATCCATAGCGCCTTTCACAGGATTCGGGCTTCCGACTGCGCCCTCAGTAGTAAAGCTCCAGATATCGCCTTTATACGTTTCGATAATATCAGACGCATCGATGCGCCAGTAGTAAGTCTTGGACAATATAAGTGTGCCAGGGTCAAAACTTGTGGTTCCCTGAGGCAGTCTGCCGGCAGCATTGTTCACATCGTCAAAGTTGTCACCGAAGTAAACGGTGTGCAATTTAGAACCCAAACCTGCTGTCCAGCTAAGGTCTGCATCCGGATGTGCAGACTCAGCACCATCAGCCGGATCGGGAAAGGATGCTGTCTTGGAGAGAATACTAAAGCTCCAGACAGGACCTTTCCACGGACTATTCGGGTCCAGGTCATTGACCTCGTCAATTCGCCAGTAGTATGTTGTGCCAGGAGCGAGCCCATCCGGATAAGGGAATCCCGGAAAGCCGACTACATAAAATGCTTCTCCCTGATTGCCACGAAATATCTCGCCGACGCCGTCGTTCACGTCGTCAAAATTCTCACCGAAATACACATCATGCGAAACGGCAGTCTTAGCCGGTGACCAGTTAAGGCTCACCCATGTATCCTCATGCAAGGCCTCATCAGCCGGATTTGGATTATTGGCGATGCCGGGAAGAAATATCAGAGCATTTTCATAATCCGCATCGGTAGGCCTATAACTAGGGTCATCCGTCCACACGAAAACGTCCCAGAACGCGGTATCATCGCCTTGCCTGTGAAAGATGTACATCGAGTTTTCACCATTTTGAAGCTCTTTGGTGCTTCCTTGGTCATTTCCCCACCAACCCCAGGGATCAATCGTTTCCTCTAAGATCCGGTCATCATCATTAACGAATGGTGCTGTTCCATCGCCTCCCGGGAATGGGGCTTCTGCGGGAATCTCTGGGTCACCGGGATCACCCTCCACGAGCATATAATCCGACAGATTGTCCGGATTCAAAACTCGCGCCCAAAAATACCAGGTACCGCTCTTGCCATCGGCCGTACTTATATCGAACGTCCAGCGAATCATACCGCCGGCGCCGCCTGTCCGGGTAATTGCCTGGCCGAACGCATCAGCCGCATCAACAACCGGGTAATATTCATCTGTGTCGGGATTGCGTTCATCGAAATCTTCGGCTTCGAACCATATCTGATGTCCACCTCTGTAGTTGGAGATTTTGTAGTTTGTTACAGCATGGACCGGTGTTGTTATTAAGAACAATCCGACGACAATACCAAGTACAATTTGTTTAGAATGTATGTTACACATTTTGTTTCCTCCTTTTATTGGCAATGTTAGTGCGTTTTTGCTCCGAAAAATACCTTATGATTTGAAAAAGCCTCCTTCCCTAAAAACCGGACACCAAATAGTAGAATTAAAATTTACCTATAGACGTACAATTCCTGATAGTTTCGCTAATTACATTTATACTAAATCACCTATGTTTCAGTCAAGAAGAATTATTACAAAGCCGTACTGTTTTTCACCCTCTGTGATGAACCACAAACGGAAATTGTTGAATAGTAGTATGAGATTACAGAATCTGTCCTGCTGTCTCTTAAATGACTGATTGAGGAGGACATGCAAGCTGTGGGTGTCTTCAACGATGGGGGGGCGAACAACAATTTTATACAGGGGTGTTGACAGATTTGCAGAGAGTTGCTATAAACTCAATATCTCCGATAGATTAAGGATGCTGTCGGGACAAATTGGAAACTCAGATTGAATTTGAGATTTGCCGAAGATGACGTAAAGTGTTGTTAATAAAGACTTGGAGAGGTGGCCGAGCGGCTTAAGGCAACGGTTTGCTAAACCGTCGTAGGGGTGAACGCCTCTACCGCGGGTTCGAATCCCGCCCTCTCCGTTTTACTGTTGTAAGAGGATGGTAAATTTTGTCCATATTCCTTTCTGAAATTGCTGTATAGAAAAAAACTGTTTCTAACAGAAGGCAAATTATCAGTGCCTTTTTTCAATGCTGTCGTACAATTAACGCTGTTTCTACTGCCGCCCAAAATCAGTACGGCAGCCCTGGGACATCATCAAGTACTTGCTAATCATTCTTAGACCGGGTATAATCCGATGGATATTTAGGGATTTGTAGTCAGATTATTTTTTTGGAGGAATACCATGGATCGTCGTGATTTTCTTAAAGCCGGGGCGGCCGGTCTGGCCTTATCGACTGTTGGCGGCTATACAACAGGATTTGCCGGCCAGGGATCGAAAAAGGTAGGATTGATTGGCTGTGGCTGGTACGGAAAGAGTGCTCTGTTTAGACTGCTTCAGGTTGCTCCGGTTGAAGTGGTGTCACTGTGTGATGTGGACAGCAAGATGCTGGCTGAAGCGGCCGAGATGGTGGCCGCCCGTCAGAAGTCAAAGAAGAAACCTCGCACCTACGGGGACTACCGCGAAATGCTCAAGCGGGAACGGCTCGATATCGTTCATGTTGCCACGCCCGACCATTGGCATGCACTGGCGATGATCGCCGCTGTTAAGGCCGGGGCCGATGTCTATGTCGAGAAACCAATCAGTGTGGATGTCGTTGAGGGTCAGGCCATGCTTGCCGCGGCCCGAAAGTACAAACGCGTCGTGCAGGTAAACATGCAGAGACGCAGTACCCCGCATCTGGTCGAAGCACGCGAGAGAATCATAAAAGCCGGCAGGCTCGGTAAGGTTGGCCATGTCGAAATTTGCTGCTACTATCATATGCGTGCCCGAGGGAACCCGCCCGATACTGCTCCTCCAGAACATTTCAATTATGATATGTGGACCGGCCCGGCACCAAAGCGCCCGTATAATTCGTTGGTGCATCCGCGACGATGGAGAGCGTTCATGGAATACGGTAACGGTATTATCGGTGACATGTGCGTGCACATGCTCGACATGGTGCGATGGATGCTGGATTTAGGCTGGCCGAATAGCGTCAGCTCGTCCGGCGGTATCCTGATGGACAAGGACAGTAAGGCAAATATTTCCGATACTCAAATTGCAACGTTTGATTTCCCCGAGATGCCTGTGGTCTGGACGCATCGAACCTGGGGCAATGCTCCCGACCCTGAGTATACCTGGGCCGCCTTCATCTATGGTGACAAAGGAACGCTTAAGGCGGGCGTCCATAAGTACGATTTCATTCCTCGCGGCAAAGGCGAAAAGGCGCACGGCGATGCCCTCTACGAATATGACAAATTCCCGGAAGACAAGACCGAGAAGGACCTGGAGCGTCACGTGGCCTCCGCTATGCGGCGACACTGGAAGAACTTCCTGGCGGCGGTTGAGACTCGCAGTAAGCCTGTCTCTGATATTGAGCAGGGTTATATCACTGCTGCCTCGTGCATACTGGCCAATATCTCCTGCCAGCTTGGCCGGACGCTCGTCTGGGATCCTGAAAGAGGGCGGGTTGTGGATGATGATGAGGCGAACCATTTACTTCGCCGACCGTATCGCCGACCATGGATCCATCCTGACCCGAAAAGCGTATGAATCAGGCGTTGGTAGTATGTAAACTTTGTGGATTGTGCAGTTGCCGGATGAGAAGTCCTAAATGAAGACTCTTCGCTTTGGAATAATTGGCTGCGGCATGATGGGGCGTGAATTTACCAGTGCCGCCGCCCGTTGGCTTCATCTGCCCGAGATGAACGTACGGCCTGAAATAGTAGCAATTTGCCGTCGTAATATTTCCCATGAGAATGTCCGGTGGTTTAAGGATAACATACCCACTCTCAGGCAAGTGACCGATGACTATCGTGAGCTTTTGGGCAATCGTGACGTTGAGGCGGTTTATATCTCGGTTCCGCACAACCTGCATCAGACGTTTTACTGTGCCGCTCTGGAAGCCGGCAAACACTTAATGGGAGAAAAGCCGTTTGGCATAGACAAGCAAGCGAATGATGCGATAATGGCCGGCGTCAACAAGCACCCCGATTGTTTTGTCAGATGTTCCTCACAGTTTCTGTTCTTCCCTGCCGTTCAGAGAATTGGCCGAATGATAAAGGCCGGTGCCTTCGGCAGAATTATTGAGGTTAACGTCGGCTTTCTGCATTCCAGCGATCTTAATCCTGCCAAACCCATCAACTGGAAGCGAACAATCGAGGCTAATGGTGAATATGGCTGCATGGGAGATTTGGGACCACACGTTTGTTCAGTTCCTTTTCGGGCGGGCTGGATTCCTTTGGATGTTCGCGCTGTGCTATCTAATATAATTCAAGAGCGTCCGGACGGAAAAGGCAAGATGGTGCCTTGCCGGACGTGGGATAACGCAACACTTCTTTGCCAGAGCAGAGATTCCAATTCCGGAGATGTGTTTCCGTTCACACTCAGGACACAACGCATCTCGCCCGGCCAGAAGAACAACTGGTACCTTGAAGTTTTAGGTACAAAAGCCTGCGCTAAGTTTAGTACTAAGAACGCCAACACGCTTGAAGTGCTCGAATACAGCGGCCAGGAGCAGCTATGGCAGAAGATAGAAATGGGACAGGAAGTTCCATTCAAATCTATCACGCATGATATTTTTCAGTTTGGGGTATCCGATGCGATTCTGCAGATGTGGGCCGGGTTTTTATATGAGTTCGACAACGGCAAACCGTTTACTATGTTTTCCGGCTGCTTTACACCCGATGAGACAACTTTGTGGCACCGACTGTTTACCGCGGCTCTGAAATCACATGAAAGCGGTGCCACTGTTACTGTAGAATGATTAGAGTATCAAAGAAAGAAACGGCTTGTTCCAATTGTTGAGATAGTGTTTCTGGTTGTGTGTTGCTGTTTGAATACACTTGCTATAATATCACCTTGTCTTTTCCTGTGGTTCGTTTTGCCCTTCTAAATCTGATACTTCCAGTTTTACTGTAAAGAGGGGTATACCTAAAAGAAGAAATAATAACCACCCCACCCAATATATTATAGCTGAAATGATGTTGTCATATAGAACTTCAAGTAGTAATCCAAGACAAATTAAAACAAAAATGAACCAAAGACCAATTAAGAAAATCCTCTTTGACTTTGAATACCTTATTAATTTTCCACAATGAGGACACGGCACAGACTTTAGAGAGTCAAAATATTTGTCATTCTCCTCATGTGTTTCGAAGGGATTCGGACATTACAATAAGGACAATGGCTTACGTTTTTCCACATAATATCACCTTGCCTTTGCTCTTTTCTTCTTGTAGCTATCGTCCAAGCTTTATCGAGGAAACGTCAGAAGCTATCAAGGATACGTTTCGTTTTATCGATTAAACATCAGAACTTATCGTACTAATATTCCGTTTCATCGAGGAAACATCAGATTTTATCGAGGATACATCCCCTTTTATAGAGGATGTCTTAGACTTTGTTGAGAATGCCTCGGACTCTACCGAGGACACATCGCTTTGAATCGAGGCCACTTCGGACTTGAGAGCGTTAAGTTGATTTATCATCACAATAATACAAATAGCCAGAATGGTTTTCAGCGGGATTGTTTCTGAAATCTTGTTTTCCAAAATTTTGAT
>CAZWME010000087.1:0-11155 GCA_964634515.1 uncultured Pirellulales bacterium
ATGTATAACCTTTGCAAATGAACCCATCTGGCAGGAGGCCTGAAACAGGCCCAGAAGAGCTATCAGATTGTCGGTGTCCAGTTCCAGACTTTTAAGATACATCTCAAAGGCCTGCTTGTAATCGGCTCTTTGCTGTGCGACCATAGCCCAGCCCGCATAGGCCTTGGCGCAATTGGCATTCAGCCGACAGGCGACTCTGAATGCGATTTCAGCGTCATCAAGAAGGTTCTTTTGCAGGGCCACTACTCCAAGTCCAACGTAAGGTCCCGCCTCGTCAGGTGATAAGACGGCGGCCTTTTCATAGTATTGTTGGGCCTGTGAATAGTTGCCGACAGAAGCGTAACAATCACCCAGTTCCTGCAAAACTTCGTAATGCTGTGTCGAGTCGTGCTGCTCATCGACATTATTTTGTGTTATATCCATAGCAATTCTTTTCCTTCGAGTATTTGTTCCGCTTTTTCGAGTAGTTTAATCGCCGAGTTAAATTCCTTTTGTCCGCGTTTGACCTTGGCCTCCAATAGGAGTGTATCCACCGTTGGTCGCTGACGGTTTATTTCATGGCTGAGATTGGCTGCTCTTAGGTGGCCACCGGCTTTAAAAAAGGCGTTTGCGGCTAATGATTTCATCCACAGCTCGTTTTGATGGTGTTTGGTGATATATTCAAACATTTCAGCAGCCTTTGACCAGTTACCATTTTTTTCTGCTTTTTTGGCTTTTTCGAGTAATTGGTCAAACTGAAACGGTATTTCTTCCGGCTTCAGACGCCTTATGGTAATGCCGGCCGCACTCAGAGATTCACGAACCGGCAGATTTGGAAAACTTCTCCGGGCGTACTGTAAATCTTCTTTTCTGACTACTAACGCCCAGAGCACATCTGTTGAATCTTCCAACTCGAATGCTTCGTTGTTGGCGGAACTATTGATCAAAGCGTGGAGGGAATCCTCTACCCAGAATTCTCTCATCGGAAATCCGCTTGGTACTATGGCAATATATTCGCCATCACATCTGGCTAAAGCTGCATCTATTCGCTGGTCTTGAGAAGACAACGGATTAACAGGTACGGGGATTATATTAGGCATCTCAGCGTCGAGTTTTTCGAGGCTTTCCACCGGCTGGGGCAGATAAACCTCATATGGATAGAACGTTCGTTGCCAGATAGAACCGAGGGTTGTCCCCGCTTGCTTATTCAGCCTCTCTGCTGTAAAAATTATGGACATATCTTTGAGCTTCGTCCATGGTTTGGCGGGCCTTGTGGTTCGTATTCTTAAAATATTCCTCGCATATTCCTGTTCATTTTTGCGTCCCAGCACTGATAATCTGTCACATTTACCGGCGGGCTGATAAAATTCACCCGTAATTTCCGGGACATGGTAAAAATCCGAGAAGAAAACAAGCCGCCGGGTCATATCCCAGTCTCGTAAAACGGTGGTGTTCTCATTATATACCCCTGTTTTTTCAAGCAAATCCCTTCGGTGCATAAGGCTTACATGAAGCACATGGTTATAGTACAGCATAAAAAAGCGGTCGAAATCTCTGCTGATTTCAACTACTTTGCTTAAGACTTTTCGGCTGCCGTCAGGGCAAACCTGACAATACACTTTGTACAAGTCACTGTATGCAACCTGGCAGTCGGTTTCATTTTCCAGAGCATTGACCAGGGTGCTCACGTGGTGAGGATAATACAGATCGTCATCACCAAGATAACAGATATATTTACCATGAGAATGGGCAATTGCTTCATTGAGGGAGTAGGGCTGGCCGCGATTCTCTTTTCTGTTTATAAATAGGAGCCGGGCGTCGTCATATGAGTTAACAATATCACTGACGTCTTCACCGCCATCGTTTACTACGATTATCTGAAGATTTTTATAGTTCTGGCACACAATACTGGCCAGGGCCTCAGCGAAGTATCGGCGCCGATTGAAAGTCGTGATTAGCACACTAACGACCGGCCCGGCCTTTTTATATGGCACAAAAGAACCTTCGATGTGTTTTGGAACTCTTTTTTTTGACATTCCAGGAGTACTTGATATTTTCTGAAAAATAAAAATTACACAATTAAGTTGTTCTCTGAGATCGGAGCGGAAACTTCTGTTGGAAATCTAATCTCATTAAGGTTCAACTTTTGCAAATTATTGGAAAATGCGGACACTGTTTGTTGTGTATCTATCTCGCTTTCAAATTGGGTGAAGATGTTGTTAATATCGGCCAACTGGTTTTTAAGCGGATAGTTTTCTTCAATGAATCCGCGATATCTTTTAGGTTGGTAACTGTCGGAAAGGATTTGATTGCAGAATTCTTCTGAAATATTAAATAAGAACTCTGACGGAAATATCTGGTTTGCACCTGGGAAATTATGGATAACCGGCTTCAAGCCAAGAGCCATGCCTTCCATCATGCCCATACCCTGGCTTTCTCCGATACTGCCGGAGACGATATACTGTTTGTCTTGCAGCCATGAATTTATGTCTTCCTGCCAACCGTCAAAAAACACCACATCCGTTAGTTCAAGTTGTTGGACTATATGCCTGATATACTGTTCAAGCATTGGGTCTTGAAAGACTCCTGCAAAAAACAGCTTATATTCCGGATCTATGTAATGCAGTTTCTGCATACATTGCAGAAGTAACATCGGATTTTTTCTCATATTCAGGTAACCCGAACAGGCAATATTCTTGCCTCGATGTTTGTCGATGAGCTTGAATTTATCGAGGTTAACACCATTTGGAATAGTAACGAGCTGAGTTCGGTTGTTAATATGCGGAACTTGCTTAACAAGGCTTTCTTTGACAAATGAGTTGCCAACAGTGATGAGTGTATCGATATTTTCCCATTGGACCTGGTTCGGCCAGTCGCCATAAGCCTCGAAACGGTGAAGACGTACAATATTCTTGCAGACCTTAGGTAATTTTGAAGCTGCCACTGCTATATTAGTACACCACTCAAACCATGAAATATCGCTCCATTCCATTAATTCATACATCTGGTTAATGTTATCTCCCTCAAAAAATCTCACAGGGAAACGGCGCTCGGTAAATGTGCAAATATCCGTGAGGAATTTTGTATCGCCTTTTAATCCACAAAAGAAAGCTATCTTCGGCCTTTTGTGACGAATCACCTCAATCATCGGATTGAGAATCTCCTGGTTGGGCCAAATTCGTAGTGAGCGGATTAATATTTCGATGGCATCTGCTTTATTGTTCTGTTGCAGGAATATGTCGGCCGTTCTGTTAATTACGTCCACGTTCAATATACCAAGCCGCTCCATACTATCGAAAA
Source organism: uncultured Pirellulales bacterium (assembly GCA_964634515.1). Classification (GTDB taxonomy): domain Bacteria; phylum Planctomycetota; class Phycisphaerae; order Sedimentisphaerales; family Anaerobacaceae; genus NIOZ-UU13. Next base: position 3,280 of record CAZWME010000087.1, read on the forward strand.
GCTGCATAGTTTCCTTTACTTTGCCGACAGCAAGATATGCTTCTGCGAGGTTCCACAATATTTCGATGGAGTCCCCTTGGTAACTCCGAGCTTTGATAAAATGCTCGATGGCTTCGTCCGAGCGGCCAAGGCAATGAAGGATTGCTCCTGTATCATTCAGTACTTGTGCATTGCCGCCGGATGAGCAAAGATGTTCCTGCATGCAGGACAGAGCTTCCTGATAATTGCCGGATTCAGCTAATTCCAAACCTCTTTCGTATTGATTATTGTGTCCTTGTTCACCACTTTGATTCGAGTTCGTCCCAATTAGTGACATCTGGTTTACTCCTAATTTGTAGAAATTGACCATCCCGTGATCATTACTTGCTTATAACGCAAATTCCGTGCCGTTAGACTATATTTGTCTATATTTGCTATTTTTAGGATTCCTGGCATAACACTTGTATAAATATCAAACATTTATGTTTTCAAATTACATTTCATTTTTTTATCTTTTGCTCTCGAAAAGCTATCAGATGTAATTCAACAGCGACATGGACATAAGTCTTGCAGCTACTGACAATGACATTTCATATAGGATTTCCCGGCGAGACAGGTCTATAGCTATTTGAGCAATATCTGCTTCCTGCAAACGCGTCGTTTCATCTTCTGTATTGTATCGCAGGTCATTTAGACTGTGTTTCAGGTCGTCCAGAAAGCCGATTTTAGATCCAATAGATACCTCGGCTTTAACCAGAACTTTGCTTATCTCTTCTATTGAGCTTGGTAAGTTTGTTACCAACTCTTGCACTTGAGTGTCCGAAAGCCCGTTTTGATTTTCCAGTACATCTCGAATTGTAATAAGGGAGTTAAATATATCGTAAGTTCCGGGTATGCTTACTAAATCAACTCCTGTGCCGGTTATTCCCGTGGTGTCAACGTACAGCACCTCTCCGGTTAACGAATTTGTCACAGCCAGGTTGGTATCTCCGCCAGCGGTATGGATAGTGCTTAGGCCGCCGTCAATGGAGAGGTCATAATTACCCGCCGTGCCGGTCACTGTCAGCCAGACCCCTCCGCGGCAGCTTGACGTCCCGCTGCCGGTTTCAGCTCCGGTATAACCGCTAAAAACCGGGGCGCTGCGGTCATCGGAGCGAAAAACATTATCCCCTACGAAGAAGGCCGATGATTCCACGCCCGGAGATACTGCTATGTCTCTATTCTCAAAACTGCCGTCATAAGTAACCTTGCTTATTTTTCCGTTGATACGTTCCACTGTATATGGAGCAGTTCCCGTATCGCTTCCTCCGAATAGGTATTGGTCCATATGTTTAGTATTGGCCAGTGAGACTGTCTGCTCTAATATATCATTGATTCCTTCGGCGGTTCTTTGTCTGGCTGCATCGTCGTAGACGCCGCTGGTAATTTGAGTTAGAAGCATTTGGATCTCTGTAAAACCTGACGTAATATCCTCGACAACGGTGGATGAAAATTCCAAAGTGCTAACGACTTCCGAGAGGTTGTTTATATAATTTCCCAGGGATTTGTAATTGCTATTGAGCCCTAAAACCCGGTAAGCAATGGTAGGATCATCAGAAATTCTGTTTATCCGTGAGCCCGTAGAAGCCTGTTCCTGCAGATCGGCCATCGCTTTGGTATGAAGATTCAATGCATAGCTGACGTTATTATAAATATTGTTCAGTGATCCGCTCATTTTTCAAATCCCAAATCTGTTTGATTCTTGACTGTATGCCCTTTACGTTTTTTACAGTATATCCATAATTGTTTGCAGCGACGACTGAATGGTACTCATGTACTTGCTTATTGCCTGGAACATCTGCTCGATGACCAACATTCGGGTGGCTTCATCGTTGATGTTGACACCGCTTAGCTCGCCTTGCTGGTTGCCAAGATTTTGGACCATAGATTCGATATTGTCTTTGCGCGCCTCTTTGACAAATAGCTGTTGACCTATGTCTGTAACCATATGGCGGTAAAACTCTCCAGGTGTCATAGAGTTTAAACTGGTTACAGCCTGCTCTTTCAGGCCGTACATTCGCAAAGCGTTTATGTTGTCAGTCATATCCGCGCCCAGGGCTGATGCTATACGACCGGGTGTAGCGGCTATTTCTGAGCAAACCGATATATCTGAGGCACTGCTGCCGGATAAAAAAGTGTTGATTCCAACTGCAGCTATCAGCCCCGAAGTATCGCTGTTGGAAAAAGCATCAACATCGAAGGTTTCACCATCATTTAAGTCTCCTGTGCTAAGAGATATTGTGATTCCATTGCCTATTTCAAGCTTATCACCAGCGGCATAACCGTCGCCGACATTGAGAGTTTTAACAAGTTGATCTGCGCCATCTCTTACTTCAAGCTGCAAAGTACCGTTACCTACTGAGCCGGTACCTCCTCCTCCTTCTACTACTGTAAACTGGAAGGTGTCGTTACTTGTGCCTGTATAAATGCCTGATAAGGATATAGTTGGCGGTGAGCCTGATAAAGTGCTGGCGGTCGGTTGTGGAAGCACGGCGGGAAGAAAATCAAATGTATAGTTTGCATCCGCCTGAATATTAAGCTTGGAAGAAACCACCGAAGAGTTAAGACCTGTGATACCTGAAATAAGAACAGCTATGTCGGATAAGGTATCGGTGGATTTGTTAACGGTTATTTCGTTTCGGGTTATCTCTCCGGTGTCCGTATTTGTAACTCTGATATATATTTTTCCGTCTGTTACCTCTGAACCCAAATCGGCCAGGTTCTCGCTCGTTACAGGCCAGCCGGTCAGGTCGGTAAATGAACCTGTTGAACCTGCACCCTGGATATGGTATTGATTTAGCTGCTGTATTAATACAGATGCCAGATTGTCCAGGTCATCGTGAATATCACAGACCAGTTCGTTTCTTAATGATAATAATCCACTTAATGATCCGCCTTCAACATTTATGTTAAAGTTGTTCGTACCAGCGACAGAAATACCAAGTGTGCCCACACTTTTCAAACCTGCCTCCAGTTCGATAGAGGTAGCACTTATCACCACAGGGGTGCCTGCTACATAGACATCGACTGCACCAAAATCTCTGTTCTTGGTTTCTATTCCGACCAATTTAGACAGCTCTGTTATGCACTGGTCTCTTTGGTCCCGTAAATTATTGCTCTGGCCTCCACCTCTTTCCTGCTTTTCTATATTATCGTTGAGTTCGGCTATTCTGTTTGTCAGAATATTAACTTGTGTGACGATGTTCGTGGATTCCAGCTCAAGTTGTTCTTCCAATGCTGTCAGAAATTCTCCTAATGTTCTGAATTGGCCGGTCATAGCCTGGGCCTCGCTTATAACCTGGTTTTGCCAGATAGCTTCTATTGGATGGGCGGAAAGGTCCTGCAATGCGCTAAAAAATTTGTCTATAGCTCCGCTTAAACCGCTGCCCTCCACTAGTTCTCCAAATGCGTTTTCGACCGTCCGCAGCGTGCCAAATTCCTGAGAAATCTGCCCTAACAACGATTCTTGACGGAGAATCTCCTGTTCCAGAAGATCATCTATTAATCTGGTAACACCGGTGACTTCGACACCTCCTCCTATGAGGACAGAACTCACTTGCGATGTATAAGCAGGACGAAGTTCTATTCTCTGACGGTGGTACCCGTTAGTAGCAGCATTGGCAACATTATTACCGATTATATCAAATGCCTTTTGAGCTGCTTGAAGGCCACTGATTCCTATGGAGAAACTATCCATTTCCTACCTCTATTTAACATTAGTGCTCACAATTAACATCCGGTGCCTCTTGGGCTTTAGTCGATGATCAAGAGCTACTACTCAGAGATGCAGGTTTACAAAGGCCATATCAGTTTGCTGTTTGGTAGCACCATTGGAGTTATAGTAAACTGCCCCTGTCTTGCCGAGGTCGAAGATACTCTTCAAAAGCAGGTTATTGAATCTTGCACATTCAGACAAAAGCAAAATCGTGCTTAAATGTTCTTTCTTAAGTTCTTTAATCAATGACATTAATTTTGCTTTCTTTTTGATTATCTGATCTTTTTTCCCTTTTGGCAGAAGTGCTTCCAATGCCGACAAAGTCATTTGCTCTGTGTCGAATCCAAGAGCATTCGCCAGTTCTTTTCGTAGTGTTTGACGTTTTGATTCTTGCTTTCTGTAGCTGCTCGTCTCGGACTGGATGGTCTTAAGAAGCTTGCTGAGGCCGGAATCGTCACGCTTGATAACATAGCTGCGTAATTTATTCAGTTGCGACAAACTCTCCTGTATATGTTGGCTGTCTTTATCGAGACAAGTCAGCAGTTTATCGACTTTATCTTTTATTTCACTGGCCGTCGCTTTCATATCTGGTCATCCACTGATTGTTGTACTGTGTTTGTCTGCTCTGTATTGGATAAATATTGATATATATCCTTCCACAATCCGAGGCCTCCGTTGTTTGCAATCTCACGGCCGAGGTATAGCCAAAATATTCCCTGAGTTTGTTTGGAAGCTGCATCTTTTTCGAGGCCCCAGTCCGTGATACTATTTTTCATTTCGTCCAGCAGCTTATCCAACAGAACTGATTCAAAATCCTTGGCTACCTGCTTTTTTTTCTCGTCTGGAATGCTCTTAAGCCTCGATTGGCCGAGATTTTCCAGCATGGTTGGTGGCGAGACTGGTTCAGTTAGTATCAATTTGGTGCTGTCCATTAAATTGCTCCTACATTATCACCAGTTTTGCTTGAAGGGCACCGGCTTTTTTCAAGGCGTTAAATATTGCTATCAAATCTGTTGGTGTTGCACCTATCCCGTTAAGACTTTTAGCCAGCTCTGAGACGGTAACGGATCTGGGCATAGGAATCAGATGTCCTTTCTCTTCGATTCCTATCAATGTATCTTGAACAACGGTGGTTTGGCCGGAATCTGAGAAAGGCGCCGTTGGCTGTGAAATGATTGGCATTTCTTTGATTTGTACAACAAGGCTGCCCTGCGAAATTGCCACAGCGGATATGCCGACGTTTTCACCGATCACGATTGTACCGGTGCGCTCGTTAATAACCACAACCGCAGGAACATCAACCTTAACTTCGTGTTTTGTAATATCGACGATAAAGCCGGCTATTTCTGCCTGACTAATTTCGTCTGGAACTTTCACCTTAACGGTACCGGCGTCAACTACTACTGTGCTGTTTGCATAATCCTGGTTGATAGCTTTGCCGATTTGCTCTGCTGTTGAAAAATCACTGTTTCTAAGATTAAACGTGATAAGTCTATAACCACCAATGTTTTCGACAAACGTAGCTATTTCTTCCTTTTCAACAACTGCGCCACCGGGAATTCGCCCGACTGTTTGGTGGTTTTTTGTAATCGAAGCCTTGTCCCCTGATGCTGTCCAGCCGCCGATTGAAACTCCTCCGTCAGCTATAGCGTAAACCTGACCGTCAAGGCCTTTCAGGGGCGTTGGCAGCAGCTTGCCACCCTGAAGGCTTTTGGCGTCTCCTATTGCAGAAACGTCAACGTCGATTCGGGAACCTTCCCGGGAAAAAGGGCCCAATTCTGCGGTGACCCAAACCACAGCGATGTTACCGCCGGTAAAATCAGAAGGATTAAGGACCAGTCCTGAATCCCTTAGCATATTTGTCAGCATTTGTCGCGAAAGCAGTGTGGTGTCACCGGTGCTGGCCAGACCAATAATCAGGCCGACACCTGTAAGTGAGTTGCTTCGAAGACCCTGAATATCGACGATATCCTTTATTCGTTCGCATTGCCCGGTACCAGCCATAAATACACAAACCAGGAATACACAAATCATAAGAGCTATTATGCTCTTTTTTTCTTTTGTTCGTATAATTGATTTCATAAGCTGTTTCTCTCAAAAAAATCTTCGCAAACGGCTCAATTAAAACGGCCAGATAACATCAAATATCTTGCCAAGCCAGCCCGGTTTTGTGTAGGGCGCCGAAACACCTGAATTTTTCGTCACAATACGAAAATCCGCCACTTTTTCACTCTTAACTGTGTTATCAAATGCGACGTCGCTTGGCCTTACTATACCGCTTACCTCAATCGTTTGTATATCACCTGCGATATTACGGCTGCGAGTCCCCATAACAATAAGATTATTATTCGGTAGAATATCCATAACTACAACACTTACCTGGTCCTCAAACTTGCGTTCGTCTTTGTAATCAGCCTTGCTTTTTAACTCGTTGTCCGATTCCGCAGTCATATCGAAACTGGGCAGTAGTTGTTCTGGCAATAATCTGTCTAACGTTCCTGCGGACGGAAAATTTGGGCCTCCACCAAAAGTTGTTGATCGGCTCGTATCTTTTTTCATGTCCCTTTTTGCCTTGTTATCAGTCTTACTGGTTTCGCCGATCTTTATGGTCAGGATGTCGCCTATCTGACGGGCCACATCATCGGCATATAAATCCTTCATATTCTTATCTCTCTTGGCCCAGATAGAACCTGCCTGTGAACAGTTAATTGACAAGAGAATAAAAATTGCCGAAGCGAGCATTAAGACTTTTCTGTTATTCATTATTTCTCCTTCTAAAAAACAGGTTTTACGCTTCCGTCTTCGTTAATCTTGGCTAAGATTATTCGTTGTGAGTCCACATTTCGAACTTTTATATAATCACCGGCTCGACCGTCCTGCATGGCTTTTCCGACGGCCGTAATCAAAAATCCCGGCATGTCAATCCGAATAACAACCTTTTGATTTCGTTTGGTAACTATGGGAGCTTTGACTGGGCCCAGCATATTTGGATGAAGAACGGTCTTGGCCGGTATCGCACGTTTGGCAATCAGGCCATAGGGGCTCTTCCACTCGGCAGACTCCGGATAATTCGATATTATCTTTTCTATCTTGATATTCTCATCATTGATGGCCCTACCTTTGGGAATATCAATTTTTGTTACTGCTTGTCGGCAATTATATTTCAACCCGAAAATCACCTCACAAGCGCCTATTTTTTTGCCGCCTGAATGTACGACAATCTCGACCTTTGCCTGGTTTCTTGCTGTGCTTGATAATAATCGTGGGGAAAAGCTGATATCTTTGCCGGTTCCGGTGATGATGAAATCCTGAGGTGTCCGTATTGGATTGAATCCACAAACTGAAACGACCGGAGGATTTTTGTCCAGGAAGGAACTTGCTATCTTAATAAATTCATCGCTGCTGATAGTTCGTTCTTGTTGTTTTATAGTAATTGTTTCTGCTCCGCTTAGTGCTACTTTCCATACAGGGATTCCGTTGCAGGCTAATCTGCTTAGAACCATTTCTCTGTCGATAACAATCTTCTGCCCGGGCGCTGAAATCTGTCCTAATGCGATTTCGCTTGCCTTGGCTACAAGTGATTCTTGGCCCCGGATTATACCGACCTGGCCCAGGCTTAAGTGCTTGTCTTTGATTGTAATTTCTCTCGGCAGGTAAATCTGAAGGCCGGAGTCCTTTTTCGTATTGCCGGCGTTGCCGTTCACTGGCAGCAGCAGGCACATAATTAAGATAATATTGACTTTTTTATTACTCATAATGGTCTTTCGATTAGAATCGTGCTATTTGATTGGCCTGTCTTAGCATTTCATCTCCCGCTCTTATAGCACGGGAATTCGTTTCATATGCTCGCTGGGCGGTGATTAGATTGACAAGTTCGGTTATCATCTGGACATTGGATTTTTCAAGAAATCCCGACTGGATGGTACCGAAACCACTCTCTCCTGCTGTGCCGGTCGTAGCCGTGCCGCTTGCTAAGGTCTCTGCAAACAGGTTACCACCTTCACTGGAAAGACCCGAGGGATTCGGAAAACGTGCTAACTGAATCGTACCTACAACTGATTGTGTCCCCGCAGTATCGGTAATATTAACGCCTCCATCCTTGCCGATATTAACAGAAGTGGCGTCTATTGGAACGCTGATGGC